>QZKZ01000343.1 GCA_004796465.1 Desulfovibrio sp. | reverse complement strand
TTATTATGTGATGCCCACCCACCCACCCCACACCCGGATGATGCCGCCGGTGTCACGGATTGTGCAGTTTCCCGGCCCTGCCCTCTTTCCCGGCCAAATACGCGTCTTGCTTGGCCCCGGCACCCGGCCCAAGCCGCACAATCCGCGCCACCGGCCCGCGCCGAGCCGATCCTCCCCTGCCGCCTCCCACCCTTGCCAAGCCGGGCGAAGCCGTATACGCTCCCGTGGTTTCATTTCCGGTACGGCCTTCAACGCCTTCAACCTGGATTCCAAGATTATGACACCGAGATCATTGACCCATTTGACGTGGATTCGCCGCTCCTGGGCTGTGTACCTTCTGGCGCTGGGAGTGCTTTTCTCGGCCATGTTCCTGGCCACGGCGTGCGAACGCCGCGTTGTACAGCCCATCACCACCCCGGACCAGGGCCAGACCGAGACGCGCACGCTCCTGGCCGAGGCCGACCAGGCCTGGCAAGCGGAAAATTTCTACCAGAGCCAGGCCCTGTACGACCGTTTGCTGAACACGGGACGGCTCGCGGGCGCGGACCTGGAACTGGCTCTGGAGCGTTTTGTTCTCAGCGCCATAGAAAACCGCGACTTTGCCTCGGCCCTAGGCGCCATACATGATTGGTCCCAGGCCTCGAGCCAGGGCAGGGACAACCGCGTGTGGCAGGACGCCTACATCACGGCCATCAAGGGTCTGAGCGATCCGTATGAGCGCGAGACAGGCCTGACCCGCCTGGCCACAGACCCTGTCTGGCCGTGGCGGCTCAAGGCGCTGGCCCAATTGGCCCTGGCCGGCATGTACTGGAATTCCGGGGACATCCACCGGGTCCTGGACATGCTTGACCAGGTGTGGGCCCAAGCCGCGAACTCGCAGCAGAAGGCCGACGTGGAAGAAGGCTTGCTGCGCGAGGCCATGTACGTGGACAACGACAATCTGGAAGCCATTGGCCTGCTCATCCCGGCCGAGGACCAGACCAGCTTTCCCTATACCGTGATCCAGCTCGAGATGGCGCGCCGCCAGGCCGTGACCGGCGGCGACTGGGCCGAGGCCTGGCAGACCATCCAGACCCTGCGCCAATACATGGCCAATTCCCGGCTCATTGACGAGCTTCTGGCCAGCCTGGAAGGGGAACGGGGCCAGCCTGTGAACGGCGTGGTCCTGGCCCTGCCGCTCACCGGCCAATACGCCACATTCGGCTGGAAGGTAGTGCGCGGCGCAGGCACGGCCCAGTGGCAGCTCGTCCAGGACGGCATGGACTTTGCGGTGGAAGTGGTCAACACCGAGTCCCCGGATTGGATCGACGCCCTGGGCGCCATGCCCGAGTCGTACATGATCGTGGGCGGACCGCTCCGGGCCAACAAATTCGAGGAATTGCGCTCGTCCGGTCTCTTGAGCCGCCAGGTCTATTTTTCCTTTTTGCGCAACGTGGAAGGCGTGACCGAAGGCCAGAGCGTGTGGCGTTTTTTCCCCAGCCGCGAGGACCAGGTGCGTTCGCTCCTGGACCTGGCCAACGGCACTTATGGGTTCACGTCCATGGGCGTGATGTTCCCGGACGACAATTTTGGCCGGGGCATGGCCACCCTGTTCCAGCAGGAGTGCCACAGCCGGGGCGTGGTGGTGGCGGGCGCGCAGTCCTACCCCGCCGACGACCACACGACCTGGGGCGACGCGGTGGGAGACTTTATTCGCGGCGGCGCGTTCGAGGCCATTTTCCTGCCCGGCGACTGGGCGCACGCGGAAATGATCGTGCCCTATATTCTGTATTACGACGCGCGCGGCACCCTGGTCATGGGTCCGGCCCTGTGGGGCCAATCCTTGTCCCGGCGCGGTTTTGTGGCGGAAAGCGACTTTGAGCACGCCGTGTTCCCCGGCACTTGGGACCCCGAGAACAACGCCACCGGCACCCACGGCCTGCACGCCGGACTGGAGAACCAAGGCTTGAGCGCGCCCGACTTCTGGGTGGCCCTGGGCTACGACTTTGTGCGCTTTGCCAACCAGTTGGGCTCTATTGAGCCGGGCTGGAACTCCCGCGACGTGAACGCCAGGCTGCAGAACGCCCAACACATGGACTGGGCCATGGCGCCCATGACCTGGGACGAGCAGGGCCGGGCCAGCCAAAAGCTGTTCCTGCTGCGGCCGGGATCAGGCGGTTTCCGCCAGATTGACGAGGATGCCCTGCGCACGCGCTTGCGCTAGGTTATCACCAGACTATTCCCCTTTTGGAGGCTCTGTTGTCCGACGAAAAAACCACTCTCGGCGTGGAAGACGCCGCGGCTATCGCCAAGCTGGCGCGGCTGGACCTGGACCAGGACGTGCTGGCGCGTTTCGCGGGCCAATTCAACGCCATCCTGGGCTACATGGACAAGCTTTCCGAGCTGGACACCAGCGGCGTGGAGCCCATGTACAGCCCGTCCGAACACGCCACCGTGTTCCGCGAGGACCGGGCCGACAACGACCGTTTCAGCCGCGATGACGTGCTGTCCAATGCGCCGGAATCCGACGGCTCCTTTTTCATCGTGCCCAAGATCGTCTAACCATTTGTTTTCCTGGAATATACCATGTCTTCCCTGAACCAAAAATCGCTTTTGGAAGTTCGCGACCTGCTGCAAGCGGGCGAGGTCACGGCGGTTGAGGCCGCCACTGCTTGCTTGCAGCGCATTGACGCCACTGACGCCACCCTTAAGGCATTTCTGCACGTGGACCGCGAGGCCGCGCTCAGCCAAGCCAAGGAACTGGACCAAGCCGGTCCGGACCCGGACAAGCCGCTGTGGGGCGTGCCCATTGCCATCAAGGACGTGCTCACCGTGGATGGCATGCCCGCCACCTGCGCTTCGAAAATCCTTGAAGGCTTCACGCCCTTTTACGAGGCCACCTGCGTGACCGGGCTCAAGGACGCCGGGGCCGTGATCCTGGGCAAGCTGAACATGGATGAATTCGCCATGGGCTCGTCCACGGAGAACTCGGCCTATCAGACCACGCGCAACCCCCGCAACACCGAGCGGGTGCCGGGCGGCTCCAGCGGTGGCTCGGCAGCTTCTGTCGCCTCGGGCCAGGTATTCGCCGCCCTGGGCACGGACACGGGCGGCTCCATCCGCCAGCCCGCGTCATTCTGCGGCTGCGTGGGCGTGAAGCCGACCTATGGCAGGGTCTCGCGCTACGGCCTCATTGCCTACGGCTCGTCTCTTGATCAAGCGGGTCCCTTGACCCGCACGGTGGCGGACAGCGCGGTTTTGCTCTCGGCCATGGCCGGGCACGACCCCAAGGACTCCACCTCGGCCAACGAACCCACTGAGGACTATTTGGCCGCGACCTTGGACCGCAAGGACCTCAAGGGCGTGAAGCTGGGCCTGCCCAAGGAATTCTGGGGCCAGGGCGTTGACCCTGAGGTGGAAGCGGCCCTGCTGCGCGCCGTGAACACGGCCAAGGACCTGGGCGCGGAACTGGTGGAAGTGTCCCTGCCGCACACGGAATACGCGGTCTCCACCTATTACATCATCGCCATGGCCGAGGCCTCCTCGAACCTGGCCCGCCTTGACGGGGTGCGCTACGGGCACCGCGACAAGGACGCCCAGGAACTCATCGACATGTACGTGAAGAGCCGCACCCAAGGGTTCGGCGAGGAAGTGCAACGCAGGATCATGCTCGGCACCTACGTGCTCTCGGCCGGTTATTACGACGCCTACTACCGCAAGGCCGCCCAAGCCCGCCGTCTCATTCGCCAGGACTACCTCGACGCCCTGGACAAGTGCGATCTCATTTGCGGCGCAGTGTCGCCGGTGGTGGCCTGGAAAATGGACGAGCTTATCGGCGACCCGCTTAAGATGTACCTCATGGACATCTTCACCAGCCCGCTCAACCTGGCGGGGTTGCCCGGCATGTCCCTGCCCGTGGGTATTGATTCCGCGCATTCCATGCCCGTGGGCCTCCAGTTCATGGCCAAGCCCTTCCATGAGGCTGATATGCTCGGCGCTGCCCATGCGCTGGAGCAGGCCATCGGGCCCATGGCGCCGGTCGAGCCGGTCTAGGCGGCGGCAGTAAAAAAATGTTATTATAATGGGGCTCCGCCCCATACCCCGCATAGGGGCTCTGCCCCTATGTACCCCGCCAGGGCCATGATGGCCCTGGACCCGCGCTTGTTCATCTCGGCCTTCAGCGGTTGAGGGCCATACCAACAGAATGTGTTGTGAGGTTTCACACACACGGGATACACACTGTCTTGATGTTGTGTCTGGCAGTGTGTATACTATCCACATGCACAGCCGGGAGATAATCAAGCGCATTGAGGCTGCGGTATGGATTCGTATTCGCGGCAAGGGCGACCACCACACTTACAAGCACTTGGACAACCCGCTCCTGCTCACTCTCGTGCATCCCAAACAGGACCTGAGCCCCGGCCTGATCGAGCGGCTGGAGAAGATAACAGGTCTGAATTTGCGGACCAAGTGATATCAAGTAAAAGGAGGCGCGCGATGCCCCACTACATAGCTCTTATCTACAAAGACGAACACAGCGACTTCGGCGTGGCCTTTCCGGATTTCCCCGGCATCGTCACGGCCGGGCGCAGTCTGGACGAGGCCCGGACCATGGCCGAGGAAGCGCTCTCCCTGCACCTCGAAACCATGGCTGAAGAGGGCCTCGCCACTCCCGAGCCCACGTCCCTGGACGCCATCATGGCCGATCCCGACAACAGCGAGGCCGTGTCCTTCATGGCCGTGCCCGCGCCACCTGTGAAGCCACGGGTCAAGCGGGTGAACATCACCCTGGCGGAAACCACACTCAAGAAGATCGACGCCTGGGCCGAGGACTTGGGCCTGAACCGCTCGGCATACCTGGCCGAGGCAGCGCGGCATTACGGGGAAACCCGCGCGGCTGGTGGGCGTGAACGCGGAAAAAAGTAGGGATACGCCCCGCCCCTTGCCAACTCCGCCCCAAGCCCCTACTATACGTGACAGGAGGAAAGCCCCATGAGCCCGGACAACATTGTTCCCGCACCGCCCGGCCCCGGCGTTTCACCGCCGCCCAGCGCCATTGTGGCGGCCCCGGCAGGGCCTGGCGCATCGCCGCCGCCCGACGGCATCACGCCTGCTCCAGCAGGCCAGGTGTTCATTGAAGGCGGCGGGCATATCCTCATCGAGCCCGGCAGCGGACGCGGCCTGATTTTCCACGCCTACGTCTAGCATGCCGTCCCAACGCTCCCTTGCAACTGCGCATTTTCTTGTGCGCCCTGTTCCCATGCCATGTCGCGCTTGAGAAGATACGGTCGCCCCTCCCCCATTGCCGTGGCCGTGTCCGGCGGCCAGGATTCGCTTCTGGCCCTGGCGCTTGCCCGCGAACAGGCTGTTCAGGAAAAGCGGGAATGCGTGGCCGTGCATGGCAGGTTCCTGCCCCCCACTGGCGTGTCAATTGAACGCGAAGAAGAGATGGCGCGCATCTGCAAGGAGTTGAAGGTCCAATTTCTCGTGGCGGACTTGGTGGACACCTTTTACAAGCGCGTGATCCAGCCCTTTGTGAACGAATATCTCAATGGCCGCACACCCAACCCCTGCGCCCACTGCAACCCTGTGATCAAGCTGGGGGCTCTGCTGGAGTATGCCCGCATTGAGGTGGGCGCTGACTTCCTGGCCACGGGTCATTATGCCAACACCAAATGGACAAAGCACGGACCCGCGCTCTATCGCGGCAAGGACCCGGCCAAGGACCAGAGCTATTTCCTTTCCCTGCTGAAATGGAACCAGTTGGAAAAGGCCCTGTTCCCCCTGGGAGAGCTTCATAAATCGCAGGTCCCGGACGAACTGGCCAAACGCGGCCTGACCCCGCCCGCGCCCGAGGAAAGCCAGGAAATCTGCTTCATCCCGGACGATGATTATTGCGCGTTCCTGGAGCGCACAGCCCTGAAGCACCATCTCGAATTGCCCGGCCCAGGCCCGGTATTCCTGGCGGACGGCAGTCTGCTGGGCAAGCACCAGGGTTTGTGGCGCTACACCTTGGGCCAGCGGCGCGGCCTGGGCATTGCCCACTCCGAGCCCCTGTATGTCCTGGAAAAGGACGTGGAAACCAACGCGCTGATCGTGGGCAGCGCACAATATACCCATCGCAAGGGTTGCACGGCTCGCCAGGTCAACATCCTGGTCCAGCCCAAACACTGGCCCGAGACCGTGCTCGCCCAAACCCGCTACCGCCAAAAAGCCAAGCCCGCCACCGCCGAGTACGACCGGAAACGCAAGGAACTCCAGATATCGTTCCTGGAACCGCAGGGCTTGCCCGCGCCCGGCCAGGTGGCCGCGATCTACGACGACACGGGCCGCGTGCTTGCCGCGGGCGTGATTTCCGCCTAAGGTTTTTCCTTGCCAAGGTCTTTCCTTGCCCTGGAGCACGACTCCAGAAGCCTTTTCGACCGGTTCTTGCACCATGAACACCCTTGCTGCCGATTCATTGCCTTGCCTGCCCCAGGCCGTGTTCCATGTGGCCACCCTGGGCTGCAAGATCAACCAATACGAAACCCAGTCCCTGCGCGAGGCTTGGCTGGGGCTGGGCTGGCTCGAAACTGACGACCCGGCCCAAGCCGCGGTGGTGGTGGTCAACTCCTGCGCCGTGACCCAACGCGCGGTGAGCGACCTGCGCCAGGCCGTGCGCAAGCTGCGGCGGCAAGCGCCTGAAGCGCGGCTCGTGGTCACGGGCTGCGCGGCCCAGGTCCTTGCCAAGGAACTCCGGGACATGGCCGAGGTCGACTGCGTGGTGGGCCAGGACCGCAAGGACCAGCTCCATGAGTTGCTGCCCTATCTGGCTGGGGAGTCTTCCCTGGAATCCAGGGAAGGTTCCGGAGAAACTTCTGGAGAAGCGTCCGAGGAAGCGCCAGAGAGCGGCCCCATCCAGGCCACTACCTTTCCGCCCTTTTCCATCCGGGACTACCAGCGCGCCCGGGCCGTGCTCAAGATCCAGGACGGGTGCACGCGGGGCTGTACTTACTGCATCGTGCCCTCCACGCGCGGCGCGTCCGTGAGCCGCGAGCCCCGCCACATCGAGGCGGAACTGGCCCGGCTCCTGGACGCGGGGGTACGGGAAATCACCCTGAGCGGCATCAACCTGCGCCAGTTTGGCCGGGATTTTTCTCCTGAGAACAATATCCAGGACCTCTGGGACCTGGCCGCCCATTTGAACGCAACCTTTGCCCCGAACTGGCTGGGCCGCGCCCGGCTGCGCATTTCTTCCCTGGACCCGGCCCAGCTCACTGCCAAGACCCTGGACGTCTTGGCCCAATCGGCCCTGCTCTGCCCCCATCTGCACGTGTCCCTGCAGAGCGGCAGCCCGGCGGTGCTGGGACGCATGAACCGCTCGTCCACTGACCCGGACGGTCTGCTCGCCTTCATGCACAAGCTACGATCCATCTGGCCCCTGTTCGGCCTGGGCGTGGATGTGATTTGCGGGTTTCCCGGCGAGAGTGACAAGGACTTCTCCCTGACCCGCGACCTCATGGATGCCCTGCCCCTGACCTACGCCCACATCTTCCCCTTTTCTCCGCGCCCCGGCACCCGCGCCGCGGACATGGACGGCCAAGTCGGCAAGGAAACCAAGGCTGAACGCGCCAAGGAGTTGCGCGAGCTGGCCCAGGCCAAGAAGCAGGGATTCCTTGAACAGCTCACGCAAGTGGACCGGCTTACCGTGGCCCTGGAGCAGCAAGCCCCGGCCCGGGGCATGTGCGAGTACTACGTGCCCTGTTCCTTTTCCAACGCCCAGCCCGAGGCCGCGCCCCGCGAACTGACCCGGGCCCGGCCCCTGGCCGTGGATGAAGACACCACCGGCCTCCATGTCGCGCCCCTGCCCGGTCAAGGGGACGAGAAATGAGCACGCCGCGCATCCCCCCCCCGGCCCTGCTGGTAATCTCTGTGCTCGCGGCAGAGTGGGAAACCTTCGAAGCCGAGGTACTGGAGCCGCTTGTGGCCCGCTTCGGCGAGCTCTTGCACATGAGCGAGCCCATGGCGTTCAGTGAAACCAGCTACTACGACGAAGAGCTGGGCTCGCCCCTGTCCCGCCGTTTGCTCGCTTTTTACACCCTGCAGCCCATGGACTGCCTGCCCGAGGTCAAGACCTGGTGCAACGAGCTGGAAGCCGCCTTGGCCCGGCCCGACGGCAATCGCATTTTCAACCTGGACCCGGGTCTGCTCACCCTGGAGCGGCTCGTGCTCGCCACTGGCAAAAACTTCACGCATCGCATATATCTGGGCCAGGGCATATGGGGCGATCTGACCCTGATCTTCACCAAGGGCGATTGGCTTTCCTTCCCCTGGACCTTTGACGACTACGCGTCCGCGTCCATGCTCGATTTGCTCACCAAGCTGCGCGAGCAATACAAGGACCGCCTTCGTGACATGGGACTGTTCCCCGTGCCCAGACCGTAACGACACGTTTCCTGAAGACGCATGACTCCACGGAGAAGCATGAATACCAAACACCGTCTCAAAAGCATGACCGGCTTTGGCCGTTCCGCATCCGAGACCGACGGCCCCAACGCGGCCCGCTGGTCCTTTACCTGGGAACTTAAAAGCGTGAACTCCCGCCACCTCGACCTCAAGTGGCGTTTACCCATGTTCCTGCGCTGCATGGAGCCGGGCTGGGAAAAGGTGGTGCGCGAATACGGCAAACGCGGCCGGCTCGACATCTTCCTGCACGTGCGCATCAAGGACCCGTCCCTGCTCAATGTGAGCCTGAACACCACCCAGGCCCAAGCCATGATCACGGAACTGGCCAAGTTCGCCCAGGCGCTCAACGCGGACTTGGCCCAGCAGTGGCAACCCGACCTCAACCGCCTGATCACCGCGCCCCACCTCTGGGAGGATGATGCCGGGGAGCCTGACTCCGAACTGCTGGCCGACCTGGAATCCGGCCTGCGTTCGGCCCTGGAGGACTGGAACCTGTCCCGCGCCGGAGAAGGCGAAGCCCTGCACAAAGACATGGCCAAACGCCTTATCCGCTTGCGGGAATGGCTGGACCGCATCCGCGAGCGCGCGCCCGAGATCAAGGAAAACAAGCAGGAAGCGCTTGTTGAGCGCATTCGCCAGGCCCTGGAATCAGCAGGAGTCGAACCGGACCAGGACCGCATGCTGCAGGAGACCGCCACCCTGGCCGACCGGCTCGACGTGAGCGAGGAAATGACACGGCTTGCCGCGCACCTCGAGCGTTTTGACGAAATCCTGGACCAGGGCGGCGAAGCAGGCAAACGCCTCGACTTCACCCTGCAGGAGTGCTTCCGGGAGATCAACACCCTGGGCAACAAGTGCCAGGACGCCCAGGTCTCGCGGTTGGTGGTCGACTTCAAGGCTGAATTGGAAAAGTGCCGCGAACAAGTGCAGAACCTCGAATAGGACCCAGCATGTCCACCAACAAACAACGCTTGCTCAACATCGGCTTTGGCAACTACGTGGCCAGCGAACGGGTCATCGCCATCGTGAACCCGTCCTCGTCGCCCATGCGGCGGCTTCGCGAGGACGCGCGCCAAGAAGGCCGCCTCATCGACGCCACCCAGGGCCGCAAGACCCGCTCCATCGTCATCACCGACTCCAACCACGTGCTGCTCTCCGCCATCCAAGCGGATACCGTGGGCCAACGCTACAGCCAGGAGGAAAAGGAATGAGCCTCTCGCGCAACCCCGCCCTGGGCACGGCCCTGGTCATCAGCGCGCCCTCGGGCTGCGGCAAGACCACCCTGGTCCGCCGCCTGACCCGCGAGTTCCCGGATTTCTCCTATTCCGTGTCCTA
>QZKZ01000109.1 GCA_004796465.1 Desulfovibrio sp. | reverse complement strand
CCTACGGCACCAACAACGAGTTCGGTTTTGACTACCTGCGCGACAACATGAAGTTCTACAAGGAGAACCTGGTCCAGCGCGAACACTACTTCGCCATTGTGGACGAGGTCGACTCCATCTTGATCGACGAAGCCAGGACCCCGCTGATCATTTCCGGCCCGACCCAGGTGACCACGGGCATGTATACCCAGCTCAACCAGCTGGTGCCCAAGCTCAAACGCTCCACAGCCGAAGAAGGCGAGGTGGACGACGGCCACTACACCCTGGACGAAAAATCCCGGAGCGTGACCCTGACCGATGAGGGCGTAGCCCACGTGGAACAGCTCCTGGGCCTGGACAACCTCTACGACCCGGCCAACATCTCCTTCCAGCACCACCTGTTGCAGGCCCTCAAGGCCCACAGGCTTTTCAAGAAGGACGTGGACTACGTGGTCAAGGACGGGCAAGTGGTTATTGTGGACGAATTCACGGGCCGCCTTATGCCGGGACGCCGCTATTCCGACGGCCTGCACCAGGCCTTGGAGGCCAAGGAAAACGTCAAGGTGGCCGCGGAGAACCAGACCTACGCCTCCATCACCTTCCAGAACTACTTCCGCATGTACGACAAGCTCGCGGGCATGACCGGTACGGCTGACACCGAAGCCGTGGAATTCCGCGAGATCTACGGCCTGGACGTGGCCGCCATTCCCACGCACAGGCCCATGGTGCGCACGGACTTTCCCGACGCCATCTACCGCGGCCAAAATGAAAAACACCAGGCCATTGTCAATGACATCGCCCAGTTGCACAAAGACGGCCAGCCCGTGCTCGTGGGCACCATCTCCATTGAAAAGTCGGAAATGCTGTCCAAGATGCTGACCAAAAAGCGCGTGCCGCACAACGTGCTCAACGCCAAGAACCACGGCAAGGAAGCCGAGATCATCGCCGAGGCCGGACACAAGGGCAAGGTGACCATCGCCACGAACATGGCGGGCCGGGGCACGGACATCAAGTTGGGCGAGGGTGTTATCGACCTGGGTGGGCTGCACATTCTGGGCACGGAGCGCCACGAGAGCCGCCGCATCGACAATCAGCTCCGGGGCCGCGCCGGACGCCAAGGCGATCCCGGCTCCTCCCGCTTTTACCTGGCCCTGGACGACGATCTGCTGCGTTTGTTCGGTTCGGACCGCGTTGCCGGGCTCATGTCCCGCTTGGGAATGGAAGAGGGCCAAGCCATTGAAAACAAGCTGGTTTCCCGCGCCATTGAAGGCGCACAGCGCCGCGTGGAAAACCAGCACTTTGACGTGCGCAAGCAGCTCCTGGACTATGACAACGTCATGAGCCAACAGCGCGAGGTGGTCTACGACCTCAGACGCGACATCATGATCAAGCCCGACCTCACGGAACTGCTCGACGAGTACATTGAGGACCTCCTGGACGAGATCTATTTCAACGCGCCCGAGAACTTCGATAAAATGGACGAGGAAGAGCGCCATGCCCTGATTGTCCGCCTCGACGAGGTCTTTGCCCTGTCCCGGGTTTTGAATCTGGAAGGCACGGTGCCCCTCCAAGACCAAGCCAAGGAAAAAGTCGAGGAGATTTTCGCCATCCTCAAAGGCGACGCGGAAAAGCATTACATGGAGATCGTGCGCTACTTCATGCTCGAGGCCCTGGACCGCAACTGGAAGGACCATCTCCTGCAAATGGACCAATTGCGCGAGGGCATCGGCCTCAGGGGCTACGGCCAACGCGATCCCAAGCAGGAATACAAGCGCGAGGGTTTCCGCATCTTCCAGGAGATGCTCTACACCACCAAGGAAAACGCCATGAAGCACCTGTGCCGCCTCAAGGTGCAAAAGGACCGGGCTGAAACCCAAGAGTTCAAGCACAAGGAGCAGCCCGCCAACCTCAATTACGCGGCGGGCCGAGGCCAGGCAGGCAAGAAAAAGGCTCCGGTCAAGCGGGCCGAACCCAAGGTGGGCCGCAACGATCCCTGTCCCTGCGGCTCGGGCAAAAAGTTCAAGAAGTGCTGCGGCGCTGGACAATAAGCAAGCGAGACCACACCCATGCAACTCAATGGATTTCAATTCGCGGCCATGACCGCTGGATTCAAGAAGAACGGCGCTCCCGACCTGGCCTTGGTGGTCAGCGAAGTCCCGGCCACTGCCGCCGGCGTGTTCACTACCAACCAATTCCAAGCCGCTCCGGTCCTGGCTTGTAAGATGCGCCTCGCCAACTCCACCTCCACCCGTGCCGTACTCATCAATGCGGGCCAAGCCAACGCCTGTACCGGCGAACAAGGCATGGCCGATTGCGAGCAAGCCGCTGCCCTGGTGGCCCAGGCCGCGGACTTGCAGCCCAATGAAATCCTGCCCGCGTCCACGGGCGTGATCGGCGCGCGCATGGACATGGACAAGTGGGCCACGGCTGCGCCCCTATTGGCCGAGGACCTGGGCCAGTCTGGCCCCGTGGAGTTCGCCAGGGCCATCATGACCACGGACGCTTATCCCAAGATATCCTGGGCCGAGGCCGAAACCGACGATGGCGCGGCAACCGTGCTCGGGATTTGCAAAGGCGCGGGCATGATTTGCCCGAACATGGCCACCATGCTCGCGGTGGTCCTCACCGACGCCGAGGTGGATCCCGAGGTCTGGCAAGGCATTATTTCCGCAGCCGCCGAGGTGACCTTCAACCGCGTCAGCGTGGACGGCGACACCTCCACCAACGACTCGCTGTTCGGTTTGGCCAACGGCGCATCAGGCGTTTCTTTTGTTGGCGACGACGTGCAGGCCCTGGCTGGGGCCGTGGCCGCAGTGTGCGAGGACCTGGCCCGGATGATCGTGGCTGACGCCGAGGGCGGCACCAAGGTCCTGCGGATTTTCGTCGACGGCGCACAAGACGAGGCCCAGGCTGAAATGGCAGCCCGGGCCGTGGGCAACTCGCCCCTGGTCAAGACCGCGTTCTACGG
>QZKZ01000129.1 GCA_004796465.1 Desulfovibrio sp. | reverse complement strand
GGCTTCGGCCCTGGTGCCGCCGGGCTGTTCCAGGAAGGCCTCGGCCACGAGGTTCTCGGCGTTTTCGCCCGGAGCAACGGTGTACACGCCTTGGTAGATTTCGCGGCTGTGCAGTTCCTCGCGGATGGCTTCCAGCATGTCCGGGGTGGGACTGTGTCCGGTTTCCACGTACTGGTCCTGGACCAAACCCAGGGTCTGCTCCCAAATCTCCGCCTTGACTGCCTCGGACACGGGCAGCAGGGTGATGTTCTCGGCATGGCCAGGCAGGGCCACGCTCGCGGTGCAGCCGGGATCGCCCACCATTCGGAAGGAAATATCGTCGCCCGCCTTAAAGGGGCGGTCCGCGTTGAGGCAGGTGAACAGGTCGATTTTGGGCGGGGGCGGTCCCTGGGCAATGAGCGCGGGGTCCAGTTCCCGCTCCAGGGTCGAGGTGATTTCACGGAACAGGTCGTCGGTCTGGGTCAGGAATTCGCCTTCCCGCAGGTTCCACAAGGTGGACAGGGCCGTGACCGCCAGGCCGATGGGGTCGATGGGTACGCCCGCCGCGCTGGACGCGGTCTCGTGCTCCACGCGCCACAAAGTGTTGCCGCTATGGAGGCTCACCATGTACAGGGAACAGCCCACGCGGACCTCGGAGTACAGGCCGAGGTAGAGCCGGTCAAAGTCCGTGACCCTGCCCAGGACCACGGCGTCCACGCCCAGGACGTCCTTGAGCCGGGCCGGGTCGCTCATGGCCACGGTGCGCAGCTCAGCTGGATTGGACAGCCCGGCCTCGGCCAAGCGGCGGTCCACCTCGGTGAGTTCCAAGTCGCGAAAAGGAAGATATGCCAAATGGTTGTATAGCGCCCGCCGCACTATGTCGCGGGGTGTCCTGTCGCCGGGGGTCACGGACCATTCGTCCTCCTCGGTAAGGGGCAGCACCGCGATGGACGCGGGCGGCGTGTTCTTCATCTCTGCCGTGACCTCGTATTCCCCATTGAAAAAACGGAATCCGTCCGTGGCCACCTGGCCCGAGGAACCGCGCTGGGCAGCGTCAACGGATTGAGCCGAGCTACCCCTTGAGGACACGGCGTGGATATCGCCGGAGTCAGCACTGGGGGAATTGTCCCTGGCGGACTCATTGCGGGAATTGAGGAGCTGTTCAGCCCGGCTGGAGCCTACATCGGGATTGGCGTCCAGGTCCCGGTCCGCGCTGCTTGAGGAACGGCGCGGACTGCTGTCGTAGGCATGGGGCGTGGGCGACGAGGAGCTTTCATTGCAGGCCGCGAGCAGCAACAACAGGGCCAAGGCCGAGCACACGGCGCTCATGAGGCGTAAGGGCGGTACGCGCATGGTTTGCTTTCCTCTGGAAAGCCCGGAAAGGGGACTCGGTTCCCGTGGCTGTCCTGGGTTTGGCTGAATATTTTACAATATTCATACCATTCGCCAAGAAAGCGTGTGCTTTTCCAGGGGTAGGGAGGGATTATCAGATGGGGATCAGGAAGCTGCGTCAAGAAGTCCGCGCACTGCGTCAAGATAGGCGGGCATGCCGCAGGCCACGTCTTCGGACCAGGCCGGGCACGGGGCCGGGGAGGACGCGGCCCGCTCTATGCATTGGGCCAGGACCGGGATGTCGTTGGGGTCGGCCAGCACATGTTCCTTGGGCAGGAAAAAGGAGCTGCCGTTGTGTTGGGTGGACACCGCGTTGACCCCGCAAGCCAGGGCTTCGAGCACCGCGTTGGAACAGGCGTCGTAAAAGGTGGGCAGGGCGAACACGTCGCAAGCTCCATACAGCGCGGGCATGTGGTCAATGCGGCCCAGGAAGCGCACCCGCGACGCCACGCCCAGGTCCTGGGCCAGCTTGAGGTACGCGCCCTGTCTCCGGCCCCCGGCCACGAGCAGGACAAACTCCTCGGGCAGGAGCGGTAGGGCGCGGATGGTTCCGGCCAGGTTCTTGAGCCGGAAGTTGGCCCCGGCAAAGAGCAGGGCGCTGTCCGAGTCAGCAAGGCCGAGACGCTCACGCTCGGCGGCGCGTTCATCAGGGCTGGGCGGCTCGAAGCGGGCGGGGTCGGGCCTGTTGTAGATGACCCGCACCTTGGCCGGGTCAAGCCAGGGGTACGCCGCCAAAAGCCAATCCCGCACCAGGTGGGAGACCGCGACCACCATTTTGGCTTGGCGGAGCTGGCGCGGCTCGATCCACAGGGTCAAACGGTTGTCAGGGGACAGGCGGCGGCGCAGCATTTTCCAGGAACGGGCTGGTCCAGGGGGCCAGGCCAATTGCGACAACTGCCAAAAATTGCGCAAAGGACCGCCGCCAATGCGCAGCAGCTCGTGGTTCAGGCTTTTGCCCAAGCCCACGCTGAGATCGTACTCGCCTTGTTGGCGCGCTTTTTCCGCTGAGCGGAGAAACCAAGCCATTTTGATGAGCTTGAAGGGACCGGGGCGGCCCAGCTCAATGACGTTCACTCCTTGCGGCGGCTCCACTTCCTGGCGCGCGCACACAAAGTCCACGTCATACCCAGCCTCGGTCAGGGCCTTGGCCATATCCCAGGAAAAGCGTTCGACTCCCCCATAGAGAGAAAGTTTGGGCAGGAACAGGCCGATGCGCTGGGTCATGGGCGTTCTGGTCTTATCCGGTCTTGCTGAACACGGTCCACAAGGTGTGGGCGTAACGGTTGAGGTAGGCTTCTTGCCGGGGATAGAGCAATCGCCGCAGGCCGCGAATACTCGCTGGCCGGGGTTTGTCCGTGACGAATTCCTCGGTAATGGCCAGGTTCATGGCCCTGGCCCGGGCATGGCTGAACTCGCGGGCCTGGGTGATGTTGAAGAACCACTTGTGGCGGTCCACGGGCCGCTCCACGGGCAGGCCGTAATGGCTGAACGAGCCCCGTCCCCGTTCAAGGGGTTTGCGCGCGTTGACCCAGCAGTTGTGCCAGGAGATCACCGCGTGCTTGGCCGTGACCCGCATGATCTCCTCGAACACCTGGTGCAGGGAGTCAAGGTGTTCCAGCACGTCGATGCAGATCACGCAATTAAAGGAGTTGTCGCTAAAGGGCAGGGGCAGGCCGGTTTCCAGGTTGAGCTGGATGTCCGCGGCCTCGGACAGGTCCACGCCCGTGTAGTCGAGGTCCGGGCGTATTTCGCGCAGATAGGCTTGGTCGCAGCCGATGTCAGCGACCCGGCCCGTAAGTTGGGGCGCAAAACGCTGGGCTACGTATTCGATACGGGATTTTCTCTCGCTGAACGTGACGTATTCCACGTGCATGGGGACTCCCGGCTCTGCAGCAAAGACAGAACCACTGGTTGGAAACGTGTGCAATACTGATGGCCCTGATGATCAGGCCTTGAGTGGTACCGTCCGGTGACGGCCCTGTCAAAGTCCGGGGCCGGGTGCGCCCAAGGAAATACCTACGCTGACGTGCACCGCGTTTCTGCCCTTTTGTTTGGCCAGGTACAGGGACCTGTTGGCTTCTTCGACCAAGTCGCGGCCTTGGATTTCAGCGGCAGGGGCGACACTCACTCCCCCCAAGCTCACGGTGAGGATACGGGAGGGGTCGCCGTTATATGGGATGGCCAGGTTGGCGACCGTGGCCCGCATGCGTTCGGCAATGCGCTCGGCGCCGTGCGCGTCTGTGCCGGGGAGCAAGGCCACGTATTCCTGGATGGAATGGCGGCCCAATAGGCGGCAGGGGTCGCCCAAGGCCTGGTCCAGGGCATGGCCGATGCGGTTCAGGGCCGAGCCCATGTCCTGATGCGTGGTGAAGCGGGCGAATTCGGTGAAGTGGTCCACGTCCACCAGGATCAGGGACAGGGGCTTGGATTGGGTAACAGCGGACTTGAGGGCGCGCTCAAGCAAGTGGTCAAAACGGCGGCGGGTTAGGGCCGGGCTGGCGTCCTCAAAGCAGTGGCCGTTTTCCTCCAGCGCGGCTTCGTCCTCGGGCGGCTCCAAAGAGGCGTGGCCATGGCCCCGGGGCAGGCTCACCGTGAACACGGCCTGGCCCGGTTCGTTCATGAAGGCCAGCAAGCCGCCCATGTTCTTGATCATGCGGTAGGACACGGGCAGGCCAAAGTGTTGGCCGCCTTCGTCAAAGGGCAGGAACAGATGCTCGGGGTTGATCACCTGGCCCGGGCGCAAGGGATTGCGGAATTCCACAATCACGTTGGCCCCGCTGGCGAATGTCTTGACATGCAGGGCTTGGCCCGGTTCCAGGGCGGCAATGCCGTTGCGGACCAGGTTGATGAAGACCTGGGCCACGCCGTCGGCATCCGTGCGGATTTCCGGCAAGGACCGGTCCAGGTCCAGCCCGGCCCAAACCTGCCCGTCATTGAGTTCGGGCTGGAGCATGGCCACGCAGTCCAGCACGACTGTGTTGAGGTCCACGGGCCGCTGCTGGGCGCGCATGGGGCGCAAATAGTTGCCGATGCGGGCCAGGAGCTGCTCCAGCCGTTTGGACTCGCGCAGGATGATGCCCACCTCGGGCCGGTCCGGATCGCTGTTGCTCAAACGGCGGGCGAATCCGGCAATGGACATGAGGGGATTGCGCACCTCGTGGGCCACTTCCGCGGACACCGCGCCCAAGGTCTTGAGTTTTTCGTTCTGCACCAGGGCCCGCTCCAAAATGACCCGGTCCGTGATGTCCACGAAAATGCCTTCCAGGCTGCGCCGGGTGTTGCCGGAGTTGTCGTGGTCCGGAGCAGCTCCGGGCAGGGATTGCAGAATGCCGTGCACCACGTGGCCGTTGCCGTGCATTAAACGGCATTCCAGGAAGCAGGGCTGGTCCGAGTCCATGGCCGCGCGCAGGGCCGAGCGGACCATGTCCTGGTCGTCCAGGTGCACGCGGGACAGGAGCCACTGGCCCGTGCCCATGGCGGCTTCCGGTTCCACGCCGAGCATGGTCCGGCAACTGCGGTTGATGAATTTGAGCTCCAGGTTCTGGTCCAGGGTGTAGACCAGCAGGGGCAGGCTCTGGATTAGGTCTTGGTGCCGCTGCTCAGCCTCGGCCACGGAACGGCGAAACCCCACCCGCTCGGTATACCGCTTGAAAAGCAGGTTCAGTTCGCTGGGGCGAAAGGGTTTGCGTAGGTAGTCGTAGGCCCCGAGTTTGATGGCCGTGAGCAGGTGGTCGAATGTGCCCCGGCTGCTCATGAAGATCACGTCCAGGACCCGCTCGTCCTTTTGCAGAATGGGAGCCAGGTCCAGGCCGGACATATGGGGCAGGTTCACGTCCACGAACGCCAGGCAAAAGGCCTGGCCCTCGGTCTGGGCAAGGGCGGTTTCCGCGTCTTCGAATGGGACCGGATCGAACCCAGCCGAAACCACGGCCACGGCAAGCGCTTCCCGCGCCGTGGGGTCGTCGTCGATGATCAGGATCCGGTCGCTGGCCGCGAGCCGGTATTCGGATACTGAAGCCATGGCAAAACTCTCGGAAAGGAACTCGAAGCCCCTGGCAAGGACTTCTGAGAAACACCCCATACTCGGCTGGGAGGTTTTGGCAAGGGTTTTTTTGGTGAACAGCATACTGCTATAGTAGAGAATTCCTCCAACCAGTACACATTACTGGCGCATCTGTATCTGGACCTGTCGGCATGGTCCGAGTATTTAGGAGAGTACGAAAAGCTCAGACATGCTCCACAAGGAGGCCGCCATGGTCAAAAAAGACAAGTTGCGCCCAGAGACCCTGTCCCTGCACGCCGGGCACGATCCCTTTGCAGCGACGCCCATGTCCCGGGCCGTGCCCATCCACATGACCACCAGCTACATGTTCCGGGATACGGACCATGCGGCCCGGCTCTACAATCTTGAGGAAGAGGGCTTCATCTACACCCGGCTGCACAATCCCACCACGGATGTGCTGGAACAAAGGTTGGCCGCACTGTACGGGGGCAGCGGGGCCGTGGCCCTGTCATCGGGGCATGCGGCCGTGTCCCACGCAGTGCTCAATATCTGCTCCTCGGGCCACAACATCGTGTCCGGTTCCAACCTGTACGGCGGCACCCATACGCTGTTCAGCCACACCCTGCCACGTTGGGGCGTGCGCACCCGGTTCGTGGACTCCTCGGAACCCGAGAATTTTGCCCGGGCCATTGATCGCAACACCCAGGCCCTGTTCACCGAGGCCATCGGCAATCCCCTGTGCAACGTGGACAACCTGCGCGCCATCGCGGACGTGGCCCACGAGCATAATATTCCGCTCATACTCGATGGAACCGTTGCGCCCCCGCCCATGTTCGATCCCTTCAGCGTGGGCGTGGACATCGTGGCCCTGTCCCTGACCAAGATCATCGGCGGCCACGGCGTGGCCATGGGCGGCGCGGTAATCGAGGCTGGAACCTTCAATTGGGAGGCATCGGGCCGGTTCCAGGAAATCACGGAACCCGATCCTTCCTATCATGGCGTTGTCTTCTGGGAAGGGGCCGAAGCGCTCAAGGATCGCCCCTCGCGGGCCTACACCCTGAAGATGGTCACTGGGTTGCTGCGCAATCTCGGGGCCTGCATATCGCCCATGAACAGCTTTTTTATTTTGCAGGGCTTGGAAACCCTGCCGCTCCGGGCCAAGGTCCACTGCGACAATGCCGGGGCCGTGGCCGAGTTCCTGGACAAGCACGAGGCCGTGACCTGGGTCACCTATGCCGGGCTTCCCGACCACCCCGACCACGAGCGAGCCAAGGAATACTTCCCCTTGGGGCCGGGCGCCTTGTTCGGTTTCGGTGTCGCGGGCGGCGTGGCTGCCGGGCGCAAGTTCATCGAGTCGGTCAAGTTGTGCTCGCACCTGGCCAACATCCTGGACGCCAAGACCCTGGTCATTCATCCCGCGTCCACCACCCACGCCCAGTTGGCCGAGGAAGAGATGCGCCATGCCGGGGTCGCCCCGGACATGGTCCGCATCTCCGTGGGCCTGGAAAACGTGGAGGACATCATCGCGGACCTGGACCAAGCCCTGGCCGCGTCCCAAGCCTAACAGGCTGTTGAAAAAGCACCATCTATCGATGCTCTCTTCATTTGTCTCGCTGCTGCCGCCATCCCTAAGGCTCACAAGCTCGCCTGAGGCCTGCCGCAAGGTTCGCAAGCTCACCTAACAACTGAAGGACTTCGTTGCTGCGAAAAACTCAAAATCTCGCGTATGCTCAATACGCTTCGAGCTTGAGTTTTTCTTGCGCCTTGCATCGAGTACTTTTTGAACAGCCTGTAGGGCTGATTTTTCAAGAGCAAGAGGAGTGATATTGCCGCGAAAAAAGGGCCGCTTCCCCAGGGGAGGCGGCCCGCTTCGGCTGCATGAAAAACAGGAAGAGCAGATTAGATCTTGTGCACGTTGGCCGCGCGAACTCCCTTTTCGCCCTGCTCGATTTCAAAAGACACCCGGTCACCCTCATGCAGGGTTTTGAATCCATCCCCTTGTATGGCCGAATAATGCACGAACACATCGTCGCCATCGTCGTGCTGGATAAAGCCGAACCCCTTCTTCTCATTAAACCACTTGACCACGCCCTCAGAACTCATGACAGACTCCTTCTTGTAAAAGCACCAAAAAAAGCCGGCGCCACCCACCGGCTTGGATCCATTATTTCAACGGGACGCGGCCAAGACCCTTGCCACGCGGGCGGGTCCAAGCAAAAAATCCCAAGTCGCCAAGGCTTTGCAGAGCGCCCCGCCTGGCAGGGGCATAGGAATGATTCTTCATAAGGCAATAAACACAATCAGTTAGAATACAATTCTTACAGCTCCGTACCTGTTTTGGGAATAAATGGCAAGGAAAAAAAGCATCCTGATTCAGAAGTGTCAGCCACCCGAATCCTGGAAAGCGGTTCTAATGGTTCAGAGGGCGAAGTCGCCCGCAACAAAGCGCGTCCACGCCACATGGGAGGAATAGCCCGGGCGATAGTCCGGTTCATGGCCCGCGCCGTGGTGGTACACGCAGAAGAATTCGCCGGGCCCTGTCTCCACCCAGCCCGAGTAGCCGAAATCCGCGCCAATGGCCTGGCGGTCATTGCGCAGCTCCAGTATCCCGGCCCTGGCCCGGGCGTCGGGCAGGCCATGGGCCGCGTTCCATATATACTGGTACTCGCGGCCCAAGCCGGGTTCGTGGATGTGGAGCGTGATTTCTTGCCACAGGCTCTTGCCCCGGTTCTTTTGGGTGCGGGACAAGGAGCCCAGGATGATGGCGCGGCGTTCCACCCGGGCAGGGTCCAGGGTATAATCGCGCTTTTTGCGGCCATTGACGCGCAAGGTGAGGACTCCCTGATCATAGCTGAGGCGCAGCTCATTGACTTGGCCTTGGGGCAGCTTGAGAGACCGCGCACCCTTGATCTCGGGCCGGATGCGGTCCGGGCCGATGCGCCACCACACGCCGAAACGCAGGCCGCAGCTCTCTGCCTCGCCCTCCAGACATTGCATGCGCAGGGTGAGTTCGGCCTTGGCCCGGGCCGGGTCGGTCAGGGGACGCAAACAATAGAACACGGCGCAGTCCGGGCCCGGCGAGTCCTGGCCCGTGGAATCCAGGAGCAGCCCTTCGGGAGTGAGGCGCGGCGACCCCGAGTTGTCGTCCCTGTACAGGGGAGTGAGTCCATGCACCCAATACTCCTGATCAGGATTGAGCAATTCCTCGACAGTGCCCAGCCAGGCTGCTGTGCCGTGGTCAGGCCCCACGTTGCGAAAGGTGGCGAGCAGCCGTCCGTCCCGGGTCAAGCCCAGGCAGGGGCGGTGGCCCAACAGCGTGGTCGGGATGGGCTCGCTCCAGGTCGCCCCGAAATCACGGCTTGTCAGGGCGTACATGGGTTCGAACACGTGGCTGTTTTCCCTAAACAGGGCCAGAATGTGGCCATTGCCCAGTTGGACCATGGATCCTTCACATAGGGTCAAACAAGGGACCAAGGACATGACGGACAGGGGTTTCCAGGTCCGGCCCTGGTCCTGGGACGCGAAGCACATGGCCTCGGTGGGCGGCTGGCCAATGGGCGGCCAGGCAGAGGTGCCCCGGTGCAAATGGGCCGTGCTCAGCCAGGTTTCCCCGGTGTCTTCGCCTTGTCCTGCCGTGTGGTCGAGGCGCAGGATGCGGTCCGGAATGCCGTGGGTCAGCCCCTTGGCAGGGACCGATTCCCAGGTCTCGCCGTTGTCGCGGCTTTCATGCAAGCTGGCCGGGCAATCCACAATGCAGCGCAGGACTTGGCCGTGGACCGAAAGGCGCGGGCAGTGGCCGCCGCGATCGTTGAGCACCAAGGGCTCGGACCAGGTCGCTCCCATGTCGTCGCTGACACACGCGAGCATACAGCGGCGGGTGGCCTTGAAATGGCGGTCCATCTCCCGGTACACGGCCACCAGGCGACCGCTCTCGGTGAGGCAGATATCGGGGAAACAGAGGTACTGGCCTTGGCGGCGGTCCACCACGCCGTGGCGCTGGGAGAGGTCGTTGAGGCTGGGCATGGAGCCAGCTTACCTCAACCGGATCGCCCTGACCAGGCGGCATGTCCAGACCCTCGACCCGAGCCTTAGGGACCCGGGGCAAGAATCATCAAAGCGGGGGAGACCCTTCCGGACCGGACCTGGGAAAGGCCGGTCCGGAAGGGAGAAGCACATGGGAAAACTAGGAGATTTCCAGGGTCGGGCCGCTGGAGGAAATGGTCACACCGGAACCGGGACCGGTGGTGCCGTCGGTCTTCCAGCTCATTTCCAGGGTGATCTTTTCCTTTTCCTTCTTTTGCGTGACTTCCATTTCGAAATCCACGATGCTCTTGGGGTGCAGCAGGACAGAGTCGCCACCCAATTGCACGTGCACTGTTCCGGCCTTGATGCCCTTGAGCAAGTCTTCCAGGTACGTGGCGACCTGGGTCAGCTCCATGGTGCCTTCGATTTCAACCTTGTTCTTGCTGCTCATGGAAAGCTCCTGTGGTGTTGAGTTATGGTAATACCGAACAGATGTTCCATGACACTAATGTTGAAAAAAAGCAAAACAAAAAAGAGCAATTTGACGCTTGTGTGACGACTGTGTTTCAAAATGAATTTCCACAAGGGAACTGACGCGAGTCACATTGGGGGAGAAAGGATGCGCATAATGGTTTGCGCGTGGAATACGCAGTGCGGGACGAAAACCAACAGGTGGAGAGCATGGCTTGTTGGCGAGGGGTATTGATACGTGAGCTGGAGAGCAAGGAGCAGATGCATGAAAAGTAGGTGGCTGGTCTTGTGTTGTATCTTCATCGTGAGTTGTGTTGTGGCGAGTTGCGGTGACGCGTCTCCGGTGGAGGTAGTAGAAAGTTTTTACGAGCAGGTGCAAGGGCTGGATCCTGAGAGCGCGGACCAAGCCCAGCAGCAGGCAGCGGAACTGGTGGACGACATGTTCAGGGTCAGCGGCGACGAACGGGAACTGGCCGTGGAACTGGTGGCGTTCATGGCCCAACTCGCGCCCTTGGTCGAGTATCGGGATATGGCGTATTCCCTGGAGTCAGGGGGCGGGGATGCAGAAGATACCGCCATGGTCCGGGTCACGGGGGTGGTGGTCATGGAATCCGCAGGCGTGGTGGGTTCCGAGCCCCTGGACGCAACCTATCCCCTGGTGCGCGGGGAGGGCGGGTGGCGCATCACCTTGGGCTTGGAAAACCTCGATCTGGGCGGGGAGGGCGAAACCGAGTAGGGCCGTGCCTTGCAGGCCCACGGCTACTGCAGCAAATCAGGGCCGGGCAGCAGGGGCAAGCCCTGGCCCACAGCCTTTTCAATGTCCAGGATGTCGCGGCAAAACAGCTCCACCAGCGGGGTGTCCAGTTTTCCCAGGCGGGATTCCTGTTGCAGGATGGTCAGGGCCATTTCCTGGGACAGGGCCTTTTTATAGTGCCGGTCGCGTCTGAGGGAGTCGTACACGTCCACAATGGCCAGGATCCGGCTTTGCAGCAGGATGTCGTCGCCGGCAAGGCCGCTGGGATAGCCCGTGCCGTCCAGCCGTTCGTGGTGCTGGAGGATGATGTTCAGGATGTTGGGGAAATAAAAGGTGAAAGGGATGTTTTGCAGGATACGGTGGCTTTCCTGGGGATGGCGCTTGATCTCGTCCCATTCCGTGGGGGTGAGGTTGCCACGGGGAGTGAGCAGCCGCTTGCGTTCGTCGTCAGTGAGGATGGTCAGGGTCGCGCCGCCCACCTCAAGGGTTTCCTGGCAAAAGCGGTGGATAATGGCCTGGTCCTCTTCGGACAGCTCATAGGCTTTGTTGATGATTTCAAAGCGGGCGTACACGTCTTGCCATTGGCGGCCCGTGAGTTCCCCCCACAGGGCCAGCCTGAGGCCGATGAGCTCGAGGTGGGGCCGGGGCAGGCGGGTGGCCTTGGTCAGCACTTCCTCGCGTACGCCGATCTTGCCCACGTCGTGGAGCAAGCCCGCGTAGAACAGTTCCTGCAGGTCCGTGTCCTCGAAGTTGACTTGGGGGCACAAGCTCTGGTCCAGGTCCGCGCGGGTGGCCAGGTTCACGGCGTATTGGGCCACGCGCTGGGAGTGGCCCGCAGTGAGCCTGTCCCGGGCGTCAATGGCCGTGGCCATGGCTTTGACCAGGGCCATGAGGATCTGCTGCACCTGTTCGAAATGATAGGCATTGGCCATGGCCACGCCCGTGACCGAGGCCAAGGTGGAGGCTTTTTTCAGATGGGCGGCAGTAAAGGTCTTTTCCTGGTCCGAGGAGGCCAGGACCAGGGCGCCCAGGGCGATGCGCGGCGCTTGCAGGGGGATCATCAGCAGGGTGGCCAGGCCGGGAATCTCGTCCTGCCACCGTTCATCCTGGCTCAGGTCGTTGATGATCTCGCCCTTGCCGTGTTCCATGATCTCGCGGAACAAACGGCTGTCGGACAAGGCATGCAGGGCGGGTTCACCCACTTGGCAAAACGAGCCCAAACATTGGAATTTTTCCAGGGTGCCGTCCTTGAGGAATATCATGCCGTATTCCGCGGGGAACACGCTGGAACCGCATTCGTCGAGCAGGTTGCGGACCACTTCCTGGACCTTCATGGAGCTGTTGAGCTGGACCACGGCGCGCTGCATGAGCGCGGCCTCGCGGTATTGGTCCAGGGTCTCGTCGGCCAGGGCGCGGCGCAGGGACTCGCGGTCCAAAATTTCTTGCAGGGAACGGTGAATAAAGCGGGCCTGGGGCGCAATGGAGTCCGGAGACGTTTGCTCGTTGCCCAAGACCGTGAGCCGGCCCAGCACGGTCCCCTCCAGGGCGAGGTCCAAACCGAGGCCGTTGGGGCCGGGGAGTTCGCTGCCCTCGGCCGGAGCTTGACCGGCCTGGGCCAGGACCTCTCCAACGTCGTCGGTCACGGCCAGATACGAGCCGGATTCCAGCAAGGCCAGGGCTTCATCCAAGTGGCGGCGCAAAAAGGCCGGGCGTAGATATTTCCGTAAGGGCTTCATTCGTCAAAGTGGTACGCGTCAAGAATCAATCCACGATTTGCAGGAGCTCCTTGGCCAACTCCATGACTTCATCCGGGTCAAAAGGCTTGGTCATATAGTCGTAGGCTCCAATCTCCAAGCCTTTTTTTCGGTCCGCTTCCTGGCCCTTGGCCGTGAGCAGGACAATGATGGTATCCTTGAGTTCCGGGTCGTCCTTAACTGCGCTGCATACCTCATATCCGTTCATTTTCGGCATCATGATATCCAGGAACACGGCCTGGGGCCGTTCATCCCTGATGATCCTGAGCCCCTCCTCGCCGTCGGGAGCTGTGAGCACTTCGACGTTGAATTCATCCTCCAGGTCTTCGAGGACTTGCTCAAGAAGGGTTCTAATATGCAATTCGTCTTCAACAATGAGTAGCTTTTTGCGCATGACTGTTGCCTTGCCTGTTTTCACATAGCGAAACTCTATTCGTCTTGTGTCGCCTGCGGTAACGTTGTTGTAGTTCGTGAATGTATTTCCGTCAATATTGTTCTCTACGAAAATTGTTGAAACAACATCCCGGTGGCTTAAGAATCGCGTATTACCACATGAATGTTCCGATTCTGCGCCAATTCTTCCAGATCCACTGCGTTGCTCATTGATGCGGGAAGAAGAACCGTGCCGGAAAAGCCGGATTGAATGTGTGCCCGGAAATCTTCCAACGAATCGCAGATGAGCAGTTCACCACATATATCCGCTTGAGGTGTGGGCTCAGCTCCGGGTGTGGAGAGCAACAAGCAGATTTCCATGCTCTTATGGTGCTTACGGATCAGGTCGTTGACCACAACCAGGAGCTTGTCTTCGTCCACGGGTTTGTCCAGTGACGCATCACCGCCCACATTGTTCCTGTCGTACATAATGGAGATAATCACCAGGGGGATGTGGCGCAAGGCCGGATCGGCCTTGAACTCCTGCACGGCAACCCTGCCGTCCATGCCGGGCATCTGCAGGTCCATGGTCACCAGTCCCGGGGGGTGCTCCCGGGCCTTGGCCAGGGCTTCATTGCCGTTGCGGGCGAAGTCCACGCGGTAGCCCTCGCTTTCAAAGACCTGGCCGAGATAGGTCCGGATGTAGGGCTCGTCGTCAACAACCAGGATTCTGGGAGCAGTGTCGCTGAATGCGTCCAAGGGCATGGGCCGGGGGCGTTCCAGGGGGACGGGATGTTTCCCGAACAGCTTGCGCGGCAGTTCCACCACGAGTTCCGCGCCCAGGCCCACGGTGGACTCGGCCCAGATCAAACCGTCATAGCGGCTGACCACGTTGTGGCAGATGGCCAGGCCTAAGCCCGTACCGCGCGGCTTGTCCTGCAAGGTGTCCGAGCCCACTGCCTGGTGGAACTTGTCGAATATGGGCAGCAGGTCCACGGTGTCGATGCCCGGCCCCGTGTCCCTGATGCGGCACTGCAGGCCGTCTTGCCCCAGGCATGCGCTGATCAGGACTTGGCCCTTTTCCGTGAACTTCACCGCGTTGTTGATGAGGTTGATGAACAACTGGGTGAAGCGGTCCCTGTCCGCGGTGATCTGGGGCAGCCCGTTGGGCACCAGGACCCGCACCCGCAGGTCGGGTTTGCGGGAGATCAGTCCGGTCAGGGAACGCACGCAATGGTCAATGAGTTCCTTGAAGTCAAAGGTGGAGTCGCGCCAGTCCATTTGCCCGGATTCGATCTTGGCCAGGTCGAGCACGTCGTTGATGAGCCGGGTCAAGCGTTCGCCTTCCGCGCCGATGATCTCCAGGTTTTGTTGGATGCGCAGGGCCCGGCCGCTCAGATGCCGGTCGTCGGGGAACGATCCCAGAAAGTGGCGGGAAAATTCCTTGCTGATGAGCTTGGCGAACCCCCGGATCGAGGTCAGGGGTGTGCGCAACTCATGGGATACCGAGGAAAGAAAGGTGGACTTCATGGCGTCCAGTTCGCGCAACTGCACGTTGAGTTCTTCGAGTTTGTGGGCCTTGCGCTCCAGGGCGCGGGTCCTGAGGCCCACAATGCGCTCCAGGTTGCGGTTGAGGTGCTCCAGCTCCATGCGCCGCTCTTCGTCCTTGTCGCGCAGGTCTGCCAGGGAATCGACCATCTTGTTGAAATGGATGCACAAAAAGCCCACTTCACCGGGAGCGTCCTCGGACGCGCGCGCGGAAAGGTCGCCTTGCCCCACTTGTTCGCAGACTTGGGCCAGTTGGTGCACGGGTTTGAGCAGTCTGCGCAGGAGCACGGCCAAGCCCAGGCCGAGAATGAGGATACTCAGGAGCGCGGGGATGGCGATGGCGCGCATGAAGCGGGCCATGGCCGATTCAATCTCGTCGATATAGGCCGAGGCCGCCACGTACCAGCCCGTGGTGGGTTCGCGGATGCACCAGGACACTTTTTCGTGGGCGTAGTTCTCCGAGTCGTCGGGACGGTCCCAGGTATAGGTCAGACGGTTTTCGCCCCAGGGCCTCTCGGCGGTATCTTTGAGCGCCTGGCACATGGTGGTGTCACTACCCGGCAAAGGCATGGAAGCGAAGTCGCCGCCTTCCAGGGTGGGATGCGCAATCATGTTGCAGGCCTCGTCGAACACAAAGATGTAACCGTTGCGGGCAATGGTGATCTCCCTGAGCCTGGCCCGCATTTCACTGAGGCTGGCTTGGCGCGCGTCGCTCAATGCGGTCTCAACGTCGCCCAGAGCCAGATCGCAGAAAATCACGATGTCCCATTCCCGGTAGTACCTGGCCAAAGCCAGCTTGTATTCGGCCACGCCGTTGTCGTGCCGCAGCCAGGGGTAGGCGCGGAACACGTACTTCCCGTCTCCCGCCAGCCGGGCTTGCCCGGCCATGGTCCGGAACACGGTTTCCCCGGACAGGTCGCGGTAGGTGTCCATGTCGCTGTGCCTGAACCAGGGATTGGTGTGGGCCACCATGCTCTGTCCGCCGTTGATGATGAACACGGTATGCTCAATGTCGGCAGCGGACCGGCTGATGAGATCGAAAGCGGCGTTCCTGGCTTGATCCGGCGTCATATCCCCGAGCCGGACTTGCTCGGCGTAAGAATCAATAATGTTGGCCGTGTAGTCGCTGATGGTGCGCAGGGTGTCCTTGTGTTCTTCGTAATAAGAATTGCGCTGCTCCTCAAAGGCGATACGCGTCCTGCCGATGAGGTCCACGGTGTTGCGCAGCAGGGTGAAGCCGGCTTCATCCTGGAGTTCGTGCACGGTGTTGCGGCTGGTCCAATAGGAAAGGCCCAGGGCCAGCGCTCCCGTGAACAGGGCCGCCACAAGGGTGGCGAGCAAAAAGCGCAGGTAGGTGGAACTGGGCAGGAATTTGCTCAAGCGGGAATTGCGCTTGCGGGGGGGAACCCGCGCGCCGTAGATGCGGGTGGCCACGTCACGGCGCATGCAGGTCCTCCAGGTGGGGAAGCAGGCCAAGGCCCGATCGCAGGGCGCGCCATTCGTTGGGCGCCAGTACGGTCTCTTGTCCGGGCAAGAAGGAAAGCACGGTGAAGAAGTCGAGGCGCAAGGGGTCGGCCAGAACTTGGTCCAGACTGTTGCCCCGGACCATGTACACGGTTTGCACGGATTGGTGGTCAAGGGCCCGCCAGGTCTGGGGGTCCTTGAGCAGTTGGTATTCGTGCCCTTCCAGGGCGATGATCACGCTGTTGGTGGAAAAGCTGCCCGAGCGCTCCACTGCCGAGGCGTACTCATGCACAATGGTGTAGCTGCTGGCTCCGGACGAGGAGGGGTAGCGGCGGTACCGGGCCACGAATGCCTCGATGAACTCCACGCCCCGCGCATACTCGTAGAGGTAGGGGACGCTCCAGGTCCAAGGAACGGTGCCGACCACGCCTTCCATGGCCTGGGCTCCGGCGCGTTCGGCCATGCCCAGGGTCAGGTTGGGCACCACGATTTGGCATTCATCCTTGATGCCCATGTCCTGGGCCTGGGCCAGGGCATAGGCCATGTCCTTGCCGAACAGCACCAGCACCAGCACATCGGGCTGGGCCGCACGGGCCTGGCGCAGCTCCCGGCTGAAGTCCGTGGCGCCGAGCGGGGTCAAGGCCCCGGGATGGACCGAGGCGTCCTGGGTTTCGGTCACGGTGCGCACGGCTTTTTCAGTTGTCCAGCCCCAGGTGTAGTCTGCGGTGATGTAATAATAGGACGCGCCCGCGTAATGGTCGTTGAGCCAATCGGCCATGACCCGGGCCGACATGCGCGAGTTGTTGCATTCGCGAAACGAGACGCGGTGGGCGTTGTCCAGCGTGGTGGCCGTGGAGTAGGTCAGGGTGCCGAAAAAGGGCACGTTGCGCTTTTGGCATTCCTCGCTCGCGGCAATGGCCACGGCGCTGGACGAGCCGCCAAAGATCATGGAGCAGCCCTGGTCGATGAGGTCGTTGACGTTCATCCGGGTGCGCACCACGTCCGAGGCCGAATCCTTGGCCACGAGCTCGATGCGGCGGCCCAGGATGCCGCCCCGGGTATTGAGCTCGTCCACAGCCAGTTGGGCCGCGCGGATTTGGTCCAGCCCTTCCACGGAGTAGGGGCCGGTCAACGGGTAGTTGATGCCCAGGAGCACGGGAGGGGAAGGCTCTTGCGCCGCAAGGGGGGCGGCGAGCGCGAGGAAAAAGAGCACCGGCAGAACCGGCAGGACAATATACCGCATACGCTGTCCAGGGTTGATGGTGTGCCTGGAATATAATTCTTCCACATATACGATGGAATACAAGAAAGATCAATCAACAGAATGGATTGTCATGCTGTTCTCGACCAAGGCGGTACCAGGCAAGGGCTCGGCAGGCCGTCGTAATCCTTTGTGATTCTTATTGATTACGAATTTCGGCCCAGGCCAGCGTAAGACCTTGGGAAGAGCGATCAGTATTATGGAAAGCGCAGGGTCACTGTGGTTCCCTGACCCGGGGAGGAGGTCACGGACAAGGAACCGCTGGATTCCTCGGCCATCCGTTTGGCCGTGGTCAGGCCCATGCCCACGGCGCGGGCGTCCGTGGTGAAGAAGGGGTCGAAAACAAAGGGCAGTACATCCGGCCCCATGCCCGGCCCCGTGTCCTTGACCTCCACCACCATCTGGCTGTCTTCGGGGAAGCAGCGCAGGATGATGTGGCCGCCGCTTTGGCCCAAAGCGGTGATGGAATTGGCCAGGACGCGGCGGCACACTCCCAGGACCATGTCCGCATCAATGCGGGCCGGGCAGGGCCTCAGGTCAAGCTCCCAAGTCACGGGCGCAGCAGCATGTTCGGTTTCCGCGAGCAGGGAGCGGGCCTCTGGCGCCAGGACCTCGGCCAGGTCGCATTCTGTGGGCTTGCCAGGCGTCCAACTCGTGTGTTCAGCCACGGCGTTGACTATGGCTTGCAGCCGGTCGCCGCCTTCCAGGATGCAGTCCAGGCTCTCGGCCTGGCTGGAGCCGGGCTCGGCCTTGCGATGCAGGATGCGGGCAAACCCGGCCATGGACATGAGGGGGTTGCGGATTTGGTGGGCCACGGCCTGGGAAAAGTTGAGCAGGGCTTGGCTGCGCTCCTGTTCCAGAGCCTGCTTTTCCTTGAGCAGGGCGGTCTCGTGTTCGTGCAGATGAAAGATGCGCGACACGTCGCTCAGGGACACCAGGATGCCGAACAGCTTGCCGCCCTCGATGAGCTGGGACGCGGACAGGGTCACGTAGCGCGTTTCCCTGTTTTTCCGCGTAAGCTTGGTGTCCAGGGGCGGCAGGGAACTGGGGGCTCCGCCATTGAGTTGCGCTGCTTGTTCCAGGAATCCGGCCAAGCTGATTTCCGGACTGGAACCGGCGGTTGTGGTCTCTTCAGTATCAACGCCGCTCTCCTCGGCCGCGAAAAAGCGGCGGCACGGGGCCAAAGCCGCGAACAGCTCTTCCCCGCCCTTGCCGATGACCTCCTTTGCGTCGACCTCCAGCAGATCGCAGGCCCGCTGGTTCACGGCATAGGCCTTGCGGTCGATGTTCAGCAGCACCACGCCGTAGGTCAGGCTTTCCAGCACGCCGCGGAAAAAGGAGGAAGTGAGCAATGTAAGCATGGCCGGGTTGTGGCCTGGACCGGGAAAAATGTCCAGCCCTGGCCGGGGGCGGGGAAACGGAAGGTATTGAGGGGGAACCTTTTTAGAGACGCTTTGGTTCGAAGAACCTTAGCG
>QZKZ01000227.1 GCA_004796465.1 Desulfovibrio sp. | reverse complement strand
GTTGTCGTGGTGATCTGGCACCGTGATCTTGCGGTCCAGGAATTTCTCGAATGCAGCCACTGTTGCCTTGTTGAAGGCTGTGCCGCCCTGGAAAAAAATGTTCTCGCCAATCTCGCGGCCTGCGACCACGCGGTTGATGTAGTTTTCCACGATGGAGTAGGCCAGCCCGGCCAGGAGGTCGCCCTTGCCCGCGCCTTGCTGCAGAAAGGAACGCAGGGAGTTTTCCATGAACACGGTGCAGCGCTCGCCCAAACGGCAGGGAGTGTCCGCGTCCAGGGCCAGGGCCGCGAACTCGTCCTTGACCTGGACCGAGAGCTTTTCCGCCTGCTCTTCCAAAAAGGAGCCTGTGCCTGCGGCGCAGGCCTTGTTCATCTCAAAGTCCACGATAATGCCATCGGACAGGCGCACGTACTTGGAATCCTGGCCGCCGATCTCGAATATGGTGTCCACAGTGGGGTCCACATGGGACGCGCCCCTGGCATGGGCCGTGATCTCGTTCTTGACGATATCCGCGCTGATGAAGTCAGCGATCATGTAGCGGCCCGAGCCCGTGGTGCCCACGCCCTTGATGTCCACATAGGGGCCCACTTCCTCGCCGATCTCGCGCAAGCCCTGCATCACCGCCTCAATGGGGCGGCTGGCCGTGCGGATGTAGCGCTTGGCCAAGAGGTCACCGTTGCTGTCGATCACTGCGAGGCAGGTGCTGATGGAGCCGATGTCCACGCCCAGATAGGCGTCGATTTTGCCGCTTGCCGCCCTCTCGGCCAAACCTCCGGCCACTTGGTCGTCTCGGCCCAGATGGCGTTCACGAAATTCGTCGCCCGGCTGGATGAGCGGCTTGCGCACGCCAACCGCTGCTTCGGAATCCCCAGCAGCGGTTCCGTCTTGTTCAGCAGCCAGCTCTTGCTGGATTTTTTCGATGGCAGCGCTGTCCACCGCGACCGCGCTTTCCTCGCCAAGGGCCTTGAAGATGGCTCCTGCCGCGCCCATCATGGTTGGTGGTTCAGGAATAACCAGATCCTCGACGCCAAAGACCTCGCTGAAAGCCCGGACCATTCCCTTGTTCAGGGCCACGCCGCCCATGAAAGCCACTTTGGACTCTATGGGCCGGTTGCGCACAATGGAGCCCTGGAAGTTCCGGGCCACGGAAAAGCACAGGCCGGCCACGATGTCTTCCATGGGCGTGGCGATCTGCTGCAAATGGATCATGTCCGACTTGGCGAACACGCTGCAACGGCCCGCGATGCGTGGTGGATTCTTGGAACCCAGGGTCAGGGCGGAAAACTCCTCAATGGAAAGCTTCATGCGCTCGGCCTGCTGGTCCAAAAACGAGCCCGTGCCTGCCGCGCACACCGAGTTCAGGGCAAAGTCCTTGATGGCGTCCCCATCCAGGGTGATGAACTTGGAGTCCTCGCCGCCCATCTCGATAATGGTGCGCACCTCGGGGTAGAGCTTGCGCGTGGACGCGGCATGGGCCAGGAGTTCATTGACGTGGGGAACGCCCAAGCGCTTGGACGATCCTCTGGCATTGGAGCCGGTAACCGCCAGGGGCAAGGGGCCGTACGTTTCCACGGCCTCGGCCAGGAGCGCGAGTGCCGTTTCCAGGGGCCGTCCGTGATGACGGCGATACTGGTGAGCAATGACGTTGTGGCCCGAGTCAAGGACAACGAGCTTGACGCTCACCGAACCGGCGTCAAGGCCTGCTGTATGGGACATGGTTCACCTTGCGTATTAGGGGTATTTCGTAAGAAGGTATTTTTTGGGCTTCTATACCTCCATGCGCCGAGGGAGGCAATACTCCAGCGGAAAATGGCGAAAGCGTTACAGGGCCTTGCCTACGCTGTGAATCCCCCCAGGACCTCTTGGCGGGAATTTGACCCCCTGCAAATGCCTTTGTTAAAAAAACATATATTCCTAGCTAGTTATCCTCTGGCAACCTTCTTGCAACCCTCGGGTGGGAGAAGATTCACTGCCACTTCAGCGCTAGGAGGAAGCATGCTGTTTTTGATGAGCAATGAAAAAAAGCAAAAAGGCAAGGTTGTTGAGCCCGAGAACATGAGCAAGGTCAAAGAACTGTTCGCCACGGGCCGCTTTCCCGTAGTGACCACCGAGGTCATTGAGGGCCGGGCCATTGACAAGGTATTGGGACTCGTGGCCTGCCGTGGCTACGACTCGGAAGAGGCCTTTTTCGGCATGACCGCCCGCGCCGTGAACAAAGGCGCCCAAGGCATCATCGGCTACCAGGAGAACATTGCCTTTCATCCGGACGGCAGCAAATATTTCTCCTGCTACGGCACCGCGGTGCAGTTCGAGCGGCCCAAGCATCCCATGGCCCGCCCCGCGCCCGTGTCTAAGGAAGCCCAGCCCCGAACCCGGCAGTAAACCCAGCCTCATCCCGCGAGAAACAAACGCGGCGCATGGCGTGAACCTTGCCTGGTTCACACCATGCGCCGGATATTTGACGCTTGCGGCTCAAGAATACACCGGCTCGCCCAACCCCATTTCCCCTTGCCCTGGTACGGGCGGTTCCGCTACCATCAAGAAAAAACAATTGGAGCGATCATGAACCGCTTGTTTCCCTTGATTCTTTGCCTTGCCTTTGTATCCCTTGCCCTCGGTGCTTGCGCTGCCACGCATGATGAAGCCGTGCAACGCGACTTGTGCGAGCAGGAAGCCGAGAACTTGTGCCCGAACAACGACGACTGCTACGACGAACATGTTCTGGACTGCATGGAAGCCGAGGGCTACCTGGTGCGTTGACGCCTCACAGCCTTTCCAGCCGGGCTAGCCATCCTCGGTGCTGAGCAGCATATCGATCAGGTCGTCTTCTTCGATGATCAGGACCTTGTCGTATTCCCCACCCGACGAAGCCAGAGCGCGTTTTTTGCTCACGCGCCAAGAGCCCCCGTCCGGAGTCACGGACCAGTTTTCCAGTTCAAAGGTCAGATGGAGCCTGAAGGGCTGCCTTTCCAATTCCTGGATCAGCAGAAAAATGTCCTGGGGTGTGAAATCGCCCGAAGGGTCGCGGCTGAGATGCCCGCTGAAGTACAGGGTTGATGGCGAGGCCGAGTACCTGAGCCGCGACATGTCCACGAAATGGCGCACCAGCACCGTGTTCACGGTGCGGTTCACTTCATGGCGGTCGAATTGTTGGCTCACGGCTCCCCCCGACAGCGGCTCGATACGGGTAAATAAACTGGAACGTAAACGCCCCCCGAATCAACGCCACACTTCTCAAATACTTATAGGAAAAAGTCGCTAGTTTGTAAATGCACTGCGAGTATTAGCTCCAATAGATTTTCCCTGCCGGGTCGCTATTGCGCCATGTGCATGCATCCCTCCTTAGTTTCCTCAATAAAAAAAAGCCCGCCTTTCCAGGAAAGACGGGCCCAAAAGGTTGAATGAGGGCTACTTACCTGAACTTGCCCATGATCTGCCCCTCGGCCAGGATGTGGTCGTCCATGGCGTCCAGGAGCTGATTCTTGCTCGCGCCCGGAGGCAGATTAAGGACCGTGTCCAGGGCGTAGACCTTGAAGTAGTAGCGGTGCACGCCGCTGGGCGGTTGCGGGCCGTCATACCCGATCACGTCCCAGGAGTTGATGCCTTGGACCGCACCATTATCGAGGACTTCGAGCTTGGGTTGGCCTTGGGCCAATCCGGTTTCCGTGGCCGGGATGTTGTAGATCACCCAGTGCACCCACCGCCTGCCCGGCGCGTCCGGGTCGTCGCAGATGATGGCGTAGCTCATGGTTCCGGCGGGCGCGCCGCTCCAATTGATGGCCGGAGAGACATTTCCGCCACGGCGGGAGAACAGGCTGTCAAGCATGTCCCGGTCCTCGAAATCCGGGCTGGTGATGGTCAGGTCGTCGGCCATGGCCGCGCCTGGCAGGATCATGATCGCAAGAAGGATGGCCGTGAACATGGCCAGGGGGAGTAGCGTGTATTTCATGGGATTTTCCTCCAGAAGTAGAGTTGCGGGATTTCCTTCTCAATTGGTTCCATACATCATGATTCATCCTATCATGCTTTGAGAATAAATTTCCAGCAACAATCTTGGTTTTCCGGATGTCCGTCCAGCGGCGCGAACACGCACTCAACTTGGATCCGCGGGTCAATGACCCGGGCAAAGTCTTCGAATTCAGCCCGGTGCATCTCCTTGCACTGGTATTCGCCCTTGCCGTGCTTGCGGCGGCCTTCCTGGGCCGGGCATTTGTCCACTTCAAGGATCACGTGGTCCTCGTGTTCAGTGATGCGGTAGTCCACAAGAACAGCCCAGGGAAAAAGTTTGAGCGCTTTGACGAATCCTTTGAGCCCCTTCTCCTTGATCCCGAAGCGTTCGACAATGTGCCGCGCTCCCAATTCCCCGCACTTGCCCCAGACCCGCTCGTTCAGGTCCTCGGCAACGGGCAGGCCGTATTCTTCTTCTACGCGGATAAACCAAAAAGCATCCACCACCTTGTAATGATACAGGAGAAAGTCCACGTACTTTTTGCAGCCCTCGGGGCCGAGGTCATCGAGAAAACTCAGGTCCATGGGGTCCTCCAGGAGAATACGCGAGTTGGGGCGAAAAGGGCTACTCTTGGTGAGGCGCGGCGGGCTTGCCGGGACAAGGGTCGGCAGGATCGGCTTTCTGCCCGGCTTGTTTGTCACGTGCAGCCTGGCCTGCTTTGCCCAGGGACAGGCAAAGGCGCGACAACTCGGAAGCCAGCTTGAGGCGAGCAGTGACTGCTTCGGGTGACATGTCCACAGAAGACATTGTGAGCTAATCAATCCCCAATCGCGCCTTGCAGGCCGCCACCGTGTTTACCAGGAGATGGGCGATGGTCATGGGGCCGACGCCTTTGGGCACGGGCGTCATGGCATGGGCTTTGTGCTTGATGGCCTCGAAGTCGCAGTCGCCCTTGAGGCCGTCATCCGTACGGTTGATGCCCACATCAACAACTACGGCCCCTTCCCTGACCATGTCCTCGGTAATGATGCCGGGGCGGCCCACGGCTGCGAACAGAAAGTCGGCCTGGCGGCATTCCGCGGCCAAGTCCGGGGTGCGGGAATGGCACAGGGTCACGGTGGCGTTGCCCATGGGCCCGCCCGAGCTGAGCAGCAGGGCCAGGGGTTTGCCCACGATGTTGCTGCGCCCGACAACCACGGCCTTCTTGCCCGAAGGGTCCAGGCCATAGCGTTCAAGAAGCAGCATGACTCCGGCAGGAGTGCAGGGCCGCAATCCGGGCAGACCTTGGGCCAAGCGGCCCATGTTCACGGGATGGAACCCGTCCACGTCCTTGGCTGGATTGATGGCCTCGATCACGTCCTGTTCAATCAGATGAGAATACAAGGGAAGCTGCACTAAAATGCCGTCCACGTCATCGCGTGCGTTGAGTTCCGCGATGGTGTCCATAAGGCCCTGCTGGGTCAAATCCGAATCAAAGCGCAGGACTTCCGAGGCAATGCCGCACTCCGTGCAAGTGCGTTCCTTGTTGCGTACGTATATTTGCGATGCCGGGTCATCCCCGGCCAGAACCACGGTCAGGCCTGGCGGGCGGCCTATGCGTTCCGTGAGAAGGGCCACCTCGCCCTTGATTTCCTCGGTAACGGCTTGAGCCGTGGTTTTTCCATCAAGTAATATCACGGTCTGCGTCTCCAAAAAGGTCCGGGCTCGCATGCGAGCCCGGACCCGGAATTCAAACTGCTAGTCTTCGTCCGTGGCGAACCCGAAGTGCTCGGCCATGGAGTAGCCAAAAAAGATGGCTTCGTCTTCCAGATCCTCTTCAATGCGCAGGAGCTGGTTGTATTTGGCCAAGCGGTCGCTGCGGCTCAGGGAACCGGTCTTGATCTGGCCGGAGTTCACGCCCACGGCCAAGTCCGCGATGAAGTCGTCCTCGGTCTCGCCCGAGCGGTGGGAGATGACCGTGGTGTAGGCGGCCTGCTTGGCCATCTCAATGGTGTCCAGGGTCTCGGTCACGGTGCCGATCTGGTTGAGCTTGATCAGGATCGAGTTGGCCACGCCGCGCTCAATGCCTTGGGCCAGGATCTCGGGGTTGGTCACAAAGATGTCGTCACCCACGAGTTGCACCGAATCACCGAGTTCGTCGGTCAAGGCTTCCCAACCGTCCCAGTCGCCTTCAGCCAAGCCGTCTTCAATGGAGATGAGCGGGAATTCCTGGGTGAACTGGGCCAGATATTCCACCATGTCCTTGGGGCTCAGGCTGATGTTCTCCCCCGAGAGCACGTACTTGCCGTCCTTGAAGAACTCAGAGGCAGCCGCGTCGATTGCCAGGGCCATGTGCTTGCCCGGCTCGTAGCCTGCGGATTCAATGGCGCGGATGATGTACTCGAATGCCTGCTTGTGGCTTTCCAGATTGGGGGCAAAGCCGCCTTCGTCGCCCACGCTGGTCACATGGCCGTCCTTGGCCAGGATCTTTTTGAGATGATGGAAAGTCTCGGCGCCCATGCGCATGGCTTCGGCAAAGGTGGGCGCGCCCAGGGGCATGACCATGAATTCCTGGATGTCCAGGTTGTTGGGCGCATGCTCGCCGCCATTGATGATGTTCATCATGGGCACGGGCAGGAGCTTGGCGTTGACCCCGCCCAGGTACTGGTACAGGGGCAGGCCGCAGACCTCGGACCCGGCCCGGGCCACGGCCATGGACACGCCGAGCATGGCGTTGGCGCCCAAGCGGGACTTGTTTTCCGTGCCGTCCAATTCGATGAGCAGATTGTCCAGGGCGGTCTGGCGCAGGCCATCCATGCCCACCACAGCCTCGGCGATGTCGCCGCGAATGTTGTCCACGGCTTGGCGCACGCCCTTGCCCAGATAGCGGCCCTCGTCCTTGTCGCGCAGCTCCAAAGCCTCGCGGGAACCAGTGGATGCGCCCGAAGGAACGGCAGCGCGGCCCACGATACCCGATTCCAAGGTCACCTCTGCTTCCACGGTGGGATTGCCGCGAGAGTCCAGAATTTCCCTGGCCCAGACAGATACGATGGTGCTCATGATTGATCTCCTTGCAGGATTTTCCGGCCAAGCGTCCTGAGGCCAGTTTTCTTTGACGCCCGCGAACGGGACATTGCTTATGGGGCAGACTACCCGAGGGGAACAGGCCTGGCAACACACACCGTGCGCCAGAACTGTGTCTTTTTCGTTAATAGGCGTATTTTCGTCACGGTCAAGTCAAACTCGACCGCTGTCCTTGTGCGCGGTGTACAGCCGCAACAGCCCTTGGGGCAAGAGGTTGGGGCACACCTTGTCGATGCGCTCGCAAACCCGGCCCATTTTTTCGCTGAACCCGCCTGTGGCCGTGACATGCACGGCTTCCCCGGGCTTGGCCAGTTGACCGGACAAACGGTCCACCAGGCCGTCAACCATGGCCGCGAAGCCGAAGAGCAGTCCTTGGTTCAAACTTTGTGCAGTGGAGCGGCCAATAATCAACTCTTCCTGGCCTTCTTCAGGGTCCAAACGCACCTGGGGCAATTTGGCGGTCTGGGAGGCCAGGGCCTTTGCCGAGGACAGCACACCCGGACAAATGAGCCCGCCCAGGTAATCGTTGCCCGTAACACAATCAAATGTGGTGGCCGTGCCAAAGTCGACCACAATGTGCACTGGCCCGGGATAGAGCTGGGTCGCGGCGTATGCCGTGACCAGCCTGTCCGCGCCTACCTCCTGAGGCCGCTCGTAGCGGTTGTCCAGGGGCACGGGAATGTCCTCGGGCGCGAAGCGAATGGCACAGGAAAAGTACCGTTTGCAGGCCGAGGTCAGGATGGGGTTGGCAAAGGGGGCCACGGAACAGGCCACGCACGCCGTGACGTCCTGAGGATCGCGTCCGGCATGGCGGACCATTTCCAGGAGCTTGAGGCCCAAGGAGTCCGCCGTGTCCACCTGGGTAGTGGGCAAGCGGTAGCAGGTAAAGGGCTTGGCGCTCTCCCCGGCCTCTGCCAGGGCGATTTTTATCGTGGTGTTGCCCACGTCGAACAGCAGAATGATTGGTTGCATGGAAAACTCTCCGCTCCGGTAGTGCCGGGCAAACCTGCCATATACCCATTTATCGGCTCCTGACAAGGGCCTGAAAGGCGCAATCCCCGAGAATTCTTCATCCGCCCGGCCCTTGCCCATTCTTGAACAGCGGTATACAAACTGGCGGGATTTACCGCAAAAACAAGGGGGTTACACCATGGACCCGAGCCTGCTCATTCCAACTCCGGATCCCATTCCAGCGCACTCCTTGTGGTTCGAGATTCTGCTCGTGACCACGTTCGTGCTCCACCTCCTGCTCATGAACACGGTCATGGGCGGAGCGGTTGTGGCGCTGTTTTCCCGTTCAAGGGGCAAGGAACCTTCTCCAGTGGCCAAGGACCTGTCCTTGAAGCTGCCCACCTCCCTGGCCCTGGCCGTGAACTTTGGCGTGGCTCCCCTGCTCTTTTTGCAGGTACTCTATGCCCACTTTTTTTATCCCAGCTCCATTGTCATGGCCGTGTTCAAGCTGTCCATCGTTTTTCTCGTGATTTTGGCCTATTACAGCTTGTACATCTATGACTTCCGCTTCGACAAAATGCCCGGGTCGCGCAACATGGTGCTCGGGTTTGCCGTAGCGCTCTTGCTTGTTGTGGGCTTCTTATTCACCAATAACATGACCCTCATGCTCAAGCCCGAATACTGGGCCGAGCATTTTGACGCGCCAGGCGGATTCAACCTTAATTGGACCGAGCCCACCTTGTTTCCGAGGTACCTGCACTTCATGGTTGCTTCCCTGGCTGTGGGCGGCTTGTTCACGGCCATTCTGGGCCAATACAAGGCCAAGGCCGGTGACGCGTCGGGCGAAACCCAAGTCGCCCAGGGCATGAAATGGTTCGCCTGGGCCACCTTGGCCCAAGTGGCTGTTGGGACGTGGTTTCTCGTGGCCCTGCCCGCTGAGTTCATCTCCTTGATGATGGGCGGGAAGTGGAGCTTCACGGTGAGCTTCTTTGCTTCCATGGCCGGAGCCTTGGCCTGCCTGCACTTCGGCTTCAAGAACCAGGTCCGCAGGTCTATCGGCGCGGTGGTGTTCACCATCTCAGCCATGGCCATCCTGCGCCACCTGGTGCGCAAGGCCTACCTCGCCCCCTACTTCAGCTTGGAAGAGCTGCAGGTGAATTGGCAGCCCACACCCCTCTTCATGTTCCTTGCCGCCTTTGTCCTTGGCCTGGTTCTCGTGGCCTACATCCTCAAACTGGCCTGCCGGGCCGCCCAGGAGGGTTAACCATGGAATACCCCATCTGGTGGATACCTACCTGGGGCGGCGGCCTGCTCATTGCCGTGATCGCGGTGGTGCACGTGTTCGTGGCCCACTTTGCCGTGGGCGGCGGCCTGTTCCTGGTGCTGACCGAGATGTTCGGCAGGCGCACGGGCAACCAAGCCGTGCTCGACTACGTCAAAAAGCACACCAAGTTCTTCCTGCTCTTGACCATGGTCTTTGGCAGCCTCACGGGCGTGGCCATCTGGTTCGTGATTCAGCTCATCAGCCCGGCCGCTACTTCGACCCTGATTCATACCTTCGTGTTTGGATGGGCCACGGAATGGGTCTTTTTTCTGGGCGAGATCGTGTCCCTGCTGGTCTACTATTATTACTTCACGAAAATGCGGGCCAGGGACCACCTCATCGTGGGCTGGCTGTATTTCGGGTTCGCCTGGCTGTCCCTGTTCATGATCAACGGCATCATCGG
>QZKZ01000092.1 GCA_004796465.1 Desulfovibrio sp. | reverse complement strand
GCCCAGCGTCCCGCCCTCACGAATCTGTCGTGGGGAGAAGAGATGCTCCAGACCCTGGCCGAACGCGAACCCCTGTACCGGGACGTAGCCCATGTTATGCTGGACTCGGCCCTGGACATGGAGACCCTGGTTGACCAAGCCCATGCCCGGCTTGTATCCCATCTAGAGACCTCTGCATAATTGCCCGCTGGCTTCGTTGCTGAAAAAAAACCAGAAGCTCACATATGCTAAATATGCTTCGCTCTTGATTTTTTTTGCGCCAGCTCTGCTATCTTTATCCGTAGGGCTCGTTTCTCGCCAACGGCTAAAGTTCGCCAGCGAACAATTCTGCAAAGGTCTCTGAAAAGGAATTGCACAGAGGTCCCATCTATCCAAACACGAGGAACACTGAGTATTCGCTCGGGATTTCCCTTTGTCGTAAGGAGAGCACGTGAGCGGCAACACCTTTGGCCGGGTTTTTCGGCTGACCACATACGGCGAATCCCATGGCCCGGGTCTGGGCGGGGTCATTGACGGCTGCCCTGCGGGCATCGAACTGGACGAAAGCGTACTCCAGGCCGAACTGGACAAGCGCAAGCCAGGCCAGGGCCTCGCCTCCACCACACGCAAGGAGTCGGACCAAGCGGTCATCATTTCCGGGGTGTTCGAGGGCAAGACCACGGGCACGCCCATTGCCTTTTACGTGGCCAACCAGGACCAACGCTCCCGCGACTATACCTCGGTCCAGGACATATACCGGCCAGGACATGGCGACCTGACCTATGACGCCAAATACGGATTTCGCGACTATCGCGGCGGCGGGCGCAGCTCGGGCCGGGAGACCCTTTCCCGCGTGGCGGGCGGAGCCGTGGCCCAAGAGTTCTTGCGCAGCAAGGGCGTTGAAGTGCGCGCCTATACCGTGGAGCTGGGCTCCCTTGCCGCAGACATTTCCGACCCAGCCGGAGCCCAGGACCGGCCTTTCTTTGCCCCTGATCCCGCCATCATCCCGGCCTGGGAAGAACGGGTCAAGGAAGTCAAATCCCAAGGCAACAGCATTGGCGGCATTGTGCAGGTGGAAGCCCTGGGCGTGCCTGCCGGCTTGGGCGAGCCTGTGTTCGACAAGCTGGACGCGGTCCTGGCCCACGCGCTCATGTCCGTGGGCGCGGTCAAGGCCGTGGAGATCGGCGCGGGCTTTGACGCGGCCCGGTCCCTGGGCAGCGAGAACAACGACGCCATCATTGCGGGCGGAGAGGGCAAGGACTTCGTGTTCGGCTCCAACCACGCAGGCGGCATCCTGGCGGGCATTTCCAGCGGCCAGGCTATTGTCGCGCGGGCAGCGGTCAAGCCCATCCCCTCCATCGCTCACGAACAGCAGACCGTGAACCGCGCCGGGGAATCCACGCTCCTCAAGATGGGCGGCCGCCACGACGTGAGCGCCATCCCGCGCATCGTGCCCGTGCTCAAGGCCATGATGCTGCTGGCCCTGGCCGACGCCTGGCTGCTGCAGGAACGGCAGTCCCTGGTATAGGCGCGGCAGGGCAGTCCTGTGCGCGGCATTGCCATTTCCCCGCGACCAGGGTAGTTTTTTTCATGTCCGGCCCCCATGGGCCGCTGTACGTATTTGCAAGCCGCGCCCCGAGCATGAGCACCAACGACCCCCACCCCATTCCCCTGGACCAAGACCTGGTCGCGCCGGAGCTGGAAGAGCTGCGCGGCGAGATCGTGCGCGTGACCTTCACCAACCGCGACAGCGGCTGGACCGTGGCCCGGGTCAAGGTCAAGGGCAAGAAGGAGCTGGTGGCCGTGGTCGGCTGCATGCATGACCCCGCGCCGGGCCAGACCGTGAAGCTCAGGGGCGACTGGGTGGAGGACCCCAAATGGGGCCGCCAGTTCAAGATCGAGTTCTGCGAGACCGCCTTGCCCGAGACCGTGGAAGGCATCCGCGTGTTCCTCCAGTCCGAGTTGGTCAAGGGTGTGGGCGCGGCAACCGCCGGGCGCATCGTCAAGGAGTTCGGCGAGGAGACCCTGGAAGTCCTGGACAAGGAACCGGAGCGCCTGTTCGAGGTCAAGAAGATCACCAAGAAGCAGGTGGAAGCCATTATCCGCGCTTGGGAAGACCACAAGGCCGTGCGCGACGTGATGCTCTTTCTCCAGGCCCATGAGATCAGCACGGGTTTCGCCCTGCGTATCATCGAGTTTTACGGCCCGCGCGCCCTGGAAGTGGTGCAGTCGAACCCCTACCGCTTGGCCATGGACCTGCACGGCATCGGCTTTCTCACGGCGGACCGCATCGCCCGCAAGCTGGGTTTTCCCAAGGATTCGGAACTGCGCGCCGAGGCCGGGGCCGTGTACGTGCTCACGGAGATGGCGGGCAAGGGCCACGTGCTCGCGCCGTATGAGGATTTCCTCCAACAGTGCGCGGGCGAACTGGAAGTGGAACCCGCGCTCATAGAAGAGGCCGTGCGTTCCCTGGTCATGGCCGGGCTCGTGGTGCGCGAGCAGCCCAGCCCGGATTGCCCGGAAGCCCTGTACCTCAAACGTTTCCACGTGGCGGAAAAGGGCTCGGCCGACCTGCTCAAGCAGCTCACGGGCTCGCCCAAGACCGTGCGGCCCATTGAAGCGGAAAAAGCCATTGAATGGGTGGAAAAGCAGCAGAAGATACAACTGGCCGATCGGCAAAAAGAGGCCATCCGCAGGGCCGCGGCCAACAAGGTGCTGGTCATCACGGGCGGGCCAGGCACGGGCAAGACCACGATCATCGAGGCCATTCTGCGCATTTTTTCCGCGATCAAGGCCAAGTCCTTGCTGGCCGCGCCCACGGGCCGCGCGGCCAAGCGCATGGCCGAGGCCACGGGCCGCGAGGCCGTGACCATCCACCGCCTGCTCGAATACAGCCCGCAGCAGGGTGGCTTTGTGCGCAACAAGGACAACACGCTGAACTGCTCCCTGCTCATCGTGGACGAGGCCTCCATGATGGACACGGTGCTGTTTTACCACCTCTTGAGCGCTGTCTCGCCAGGCACCACGCTTATTCTCGTGGGCGACGTGAACCAGTTGCCGTCCGTGGGGCCGGGCAATGTCTTGAACGACGTGATCCAGTCCGGGGCCGCCGAGGTGGTGGAACTCAATGAAATTTTCCGCCAGGCCCAGCAGAGTTCCATTGTCATGAGCGCCCACGCCATCAACCGCGGGGACATGCCCTTTTTGGAGCCGCCCCAAGAAGGCCTCAGCGATTTTTATTTCATGCAGCAGGACGACCCGGAACAGGCCCTGGCCAAGATCGTGGAGATGGTCACCGAACGCATCCCGGCCCGCTTTCATCTCGATCCCATGGACGATGTCCAGGTGCTCGCGCCCATGCACAAGGGCGTAGTCGGCGCGATCAACCTGAACAAGGAACTGCAGCGCGCCCTGAATCCCGAGGGCCCGCACCTGCAAAAGGGCCACAAGCGTTTTCGCTTGAACGACAAGGTCATGCAGGTGCGCAATAATTATGAGAAGGAAATCTTCAACGGCGACATAGGCCGCGTCATTGACCTGGACAAGGAAGACAAGGAACTGGTGGTCCGATTCGACGACCGCAACGTGGCCCTGGAATACGCGGAACTGGACGAACTGGAACCGGCCTACGCGGTCACCATCCACAAGTCCCAGGGCTCGGAATACCCGGCTGTTGTGGTGCCGATCATGACCCAGCACTACATCATGCTCCAGCGCAATTTGCTTTACACAGCCGTGACCCGGGGCCGCAAGCTCGTGGTTCTGGTGGGCGCGAAAAAGGCCTTGGCCATCGCGGTCAACAACAACACCATGCTGCGCAGGCACACTTGCTTGGCCGCGCGGCTCGGCGCGTAAGCGCTGTTTATCCTGAATGCGTCAGCACCCTCCAACCGAGAGCGCATCAGCGCCAGACCTGAGAGGACGGCCCATGCGAGTATATTCTGTGATCTTGCTCCTGTTGTCCGCAACAATCCTGTTCGCGGGCTGCGCTGAGCGCACCTGTCCCACGCCCATTGCCTGGCAGGCCAACGAGGTGGCGGATATCGTGGAGATTCCGCAGAACCCCGCCTTTTTCGCGGCCACGCTGCAGCGCGGCCCGATCATCCCTCCGGCAAGCCAAGACCGGCTTGCCCAAGAGTTCACCCAGCGCTTTTTTGCGCCCTGGGATCAGGAAACCAGCCCCTTGGCCCCGTCCGACGCCTTTTGGGGCGTGGCTTCCTACGGTACGCGGCAGAACTACGGCGAAAACATGCTGGCCCGGCCCCAGTCCTGGATGGACGAGCTTATCGCGCGCATGGCCCGTGACCGCTTTCCGTCCCTGGCCCTGCCCGCCATTGCCCTGCGCTCCACGTCCATGCGGGTCATGCCCACGGACAAGCCCTTTTTCCTGGATTTCCGCCAGGCAGGCGAGGGTTTTCCCTTTGACTATTTCCAGAATTCCATGCTCTGGGCAGGCGCGCCCCTGTTCATCTCCCACGTGTCCACGGACCGGGCCTGGTACTTTGTGGAAGCGGCCTTTGCCTCCGGTTGGGTGCGCGTGGAGGACGTGGCCCTGGTGGACCGCAACTTCATGGCCACGTACCGCAACGGCAGCTACGCTGCTGTGATCGACGACGAGGTGGAGGTCATAGACCTGGGCGGGCGCTACCGCTGCACCGCGCACGTGGGCACGGTCTTTCCCCTGGTTTCCCGTGAGTCCAGTTCGCTCCTGGTGCTGGTTCCCGTGGGCGACGGCAATGGCCATGCCCGCTTGGAGCAGGCCATGCTCCGGCCCAACCAAGCCGCGCCCCTGCCCCTGGATCTGACCCCGGAGAGCGCGGGACGCGTGGCAGCGGTGCTCGCGGGCCAGCTCTACGGCTGGGGCGGGCTCTATGAAAACCGGGACTGCTCGGCCATGCTCAAGGACTTTTTCACGCCCTTTGGCATTTGGCTGCCGCGCAACTCCACGGGCCAGGGCAACACGGGCCGGACCATTGATCTGGAGGGCCTGAGCCGCGAGGAAAAGCAGCGGGTCATCCGCGAGCAGGGCATTCCCTTCGCCTCCCTGCTGTGGATGCGCGGCCACATCATGCTCTACCTCGGCCAGTATGAAGGCGAGGCCGTGGCCTTCCACAACATCTGGGGCTTGCGCACCCTTGACGTTGACGAAGATGGCGAAGGCCGCAGCGGGCGCAACATCATTGGCCGGGCCGTGGTCACCACGCTCTTGCCCGGCCAGGAGATCCAGAACCTGGATCCCGCCAAGGGCCACCTGCTCGACAGGATCAACACACTCGCCATTATGGATGAATAGCCAGGGGCAAGGGGATTCGGAATGCAAGGCATACAAATCGTTGGTTTCAAGAACAGCGGCAAGACCACCCTGGCCGCTGAACTGGCCGAGGAACTGGGGCACATGGGCCGCAAGCCGGCCTTTGCCAAGTACAGCTCCCACAACCTCGACAAACAGGACACGGACACGGAGCGGCTGCTCAAGGTCTGTTCCGCCGTGGCCGGTATGGGCCCGGACCAGGCCGGTTTGTTTTGGTCCGAGTTCAAGCACCTGAACACGCTGATCCCACTCATGGATGCAGACCTGCTCATTGTGGAAGGGGGCAAGCAACTGGGCTGGATGCCGCGCATCCTGGTGTTGCGCGAGCCCAGCGAGGTGTCCGAGTTGCGGCCCGACTTGGCCCTGGCGACATATGGCCCGGTCACCACCCCGGACCTGCCCGCCGTAACCAGCGTCCCTGACTTGGCCCGGCTGGTGCTGGAGCGAGGGTTCCTTCTGCCTGGCTTGGATTGCGGGGCCTGCGGCCTGGGCGACTGCGCGGGCCTGACCCAGCAGATCCTGGCTGGAGAGCGGACCATGGAGGCCTGCAAATCCATGAATCCCGCCATGGAGATCACCATCAACGGCCAGCCCATGGCGCTCAAGCCATTCGTGGAATACATGATTGCCGGAGCCTTGCGGGGCATGCTCAAGGAACTCAAGGGCTGGTCGCCCGGCCCCATTGATATTCATCTCGAAGGGTAGACAGTATGCGCGGTTTTTTTAAGGTTCAGTCCGTGGCCCAGTTCACGGCCATCTTGCAAGGGTTTTTGCCTTTGGCCCATGAAGAAGTGGATTTGGTCGAGGTTGAGGGGCGGATTCTGGCCCAGGATCTGCTGTCTCCAGAAGACCTGCCCCAGGCCGACCGCTCGGTCATGGACGGATTCGCGGTGCGGGCCCAGGACACCTTCGGCTCGGGCGAGTCCAATCCCGCCTATTTGGAGCTGTCCGCAGACCTGGACATCACGGTCAATCCGGACCAGGAGCTGCAGCCCGGCCAATGCATGGCCATTGTCACGGGCGGCTGTTTGCCGCCGGGCGCGGACGCCGTGGTCATGATCGAGCACACGGCTGATATGGGCGGCGGCACCATGGAGATCCGCAAGTCCGTGGCCCCTGGCGACAACATCATGGAACAAGGCGAGGACGCGCAGCAAGGCAAGCTTGCCCTGGCCGCCGGAACTCTGCTCCGGCCCCAGGAAATCGGGTTTCTCGCGGCCCTGGGCCAGGAGCGGGCTGTTGTCCACAAACAGCCCCGGGTGGGCATCCTGTCCACGGGCGACGAGTTGGTGGAGGTGGGCGCCGAGGTGCGGCCCGGCTTGGTGCGCGACGTGAATTCCCACACCCTGCAAGCCCTTGCCAGGCGCGCCGGAGCCAAGGCCACCCGGTTGGGCATGGTTCGTGACGAGGAATCCGAGTTGCGCCAGGCCCTGGAAAACGCGCTCATGGAGCACGACGTGGTCCTGCTCTCGGGCGGCAGTTCCGTGGGCGTGCGCGACCTGACCCTGGATGTCATCCAGTCCCTGGATTCGCCTGATACTCCGGTGGAGCTCCTGGCCCACGGCGTGGCCGTGAGTCCGGGCAAACCGCTCATCCTGGCCAGGGTTGGCGGCAAGGCCGTGTGGGGCTTGCCCGGTCAGGTGACCTCGGCCCAGGTGGTGATGCAGGT
>QZKZ01000133.1 GCA_004796465.1 Desulfovibrio sp. | reverse complement strand
GCCGACAAGGTCAAGCGTCGGGCCAGGGACATGACGTCAGACCTTGCGCCCCAGGACGTACCCGCGGCCCCGCACCGTATGGATGATCCGCTCCCCGCCATGGGCTTCCAGCTTATCGCGCAAATATTTCACATAGACGTCCAACACATTGGACACACCGTCATAGTGCATGTCCCACACGGCCTCGTACAACCGCGACCGGGTCATGACCCTGTCGGCGTTGTGCAGAAACACCCGCAGCAAGGAAAACTCCCTGGCGGAGAGGTCGAGGGGCTTGCCGTTCCGGCGGGCGCGGCCGCTTGCGGGGTCGAGTTCGATGTCCCCATACACGAGCACGGGCTCCGAACGCGCGCCAGGGCGGCGCATGGCCGCCCTGATCCGCGCCAACAATTCCTCGAAAGCAAAAGGTTTGGTCAGGTAGTCGTCAGCGCCCGCATCCAAGCCCTCCACCCTGTCTTCAACACTGTCTCGGGCGGTGAGCATGATCACGGGCACGTCCGAACGAAGGCCCCGCAGTTTGCGCATGAGGGTGAAGCCGTCCATGACCGGCAAATTGACATCCAGGAGCAGCAGGTCATACTCCCCGCTTCTGGCCATGGCCAATCCGGACGCCCCGTCCGCAGCCACATCCACTGCGTAGCATTCCTCGCCAAGCCCCTTGTGTAAACTACGGGCCATGCGCTCGGAATCCTCGACAACCAGTATCCTCATCAAACTCTCCAGGGGTGGACCAGCACGGCTTCTGTCCCAGCCTAAAAACTATCATCGCCCTCGATGCCGATCAACTCCATCCGCTCACCATTTTGGATGTTTTCTTCCCGGACCAAGCCGCTGATTTCCTGACAATAGTATTCGTGTTCCCGCGTGCCAGGCTCCAAGGGGGACCATTCCATGACCTTGATGCAGGAATCATAGACCACGCCCTGAATGGTCATGCTCAGTCCAACCACCTTGACCAAGGCCATGTCCTCGGCTTCGCCGGGTAAATACTCCTGGTGGTAGGAGACCCCTTCCACGGGCACGGCCATCATCCACAATCCGGGTTGCGCGCCGTTTTCACCCGCAAGCCACGCTCCGTCATGGTTGTCGATTTCCCCATCAGCATAATTATCCACCTCCTCGCCAAAATACCACACATTGCCCCTTTCATCCTGAGCAAGGAAATCCCTGGTGTCTTCCACAAGAACCCCATCGAGCCATTCCCTGTGGCGCACAACCATGGTCTCCACGCCCATGACGAGCTTGGTTTCAGCAGTGGCCTCCACCTCGATGCGCTCCAATCCTTCGTGGGTTTCCGCTTGATACACCAGCCTCTTGCCCACGGGAAAGGAGCTGTACGGATTGTCGATGACCGGACCGAACTTTTCCGGGACAATCTCCGGAGCGTACTCCTCCGGTATGGTCGTGTTCATGATTTCATTGACCACGTCGAAACCATCTTGGGGTTCATAGGCCAAGGCCACGGAGGTGGCCACCACGGCAAAAATCCACACGACCAATACACATGCGTCTCGTTTCATGATCTTTCCTCCTGGGGTCATGCCCGTGACATGCTGTGCTTGAAAACCACCCTTCACATGCAAACACGCTAGCACCTGAAAATGAGATGGTGATGAGACTTTGATGAGAAGCCTCTCATCCTTCTCGCGGGCAAGAAAAAGACTCCTGGAAAATCTGAAGAAAAAATGTGAACCATGCTGACGGGAATTCCTTGAAATGGTACTATTTGAGTCGTATACCTCATTTGCAGGAATATTGCCCACAAGGGACAACATCGTCATGCGCGGAATCGTGGGCCGCGTGTCAGTCCCCGGATTGATCGCATCAACCCCTCCACGTCAGCGGAAAGAACATGGCCGCAACAAAAAAAGGCCTCACCACGGTCGCCATCTACCCTGACTGGTGCAAGGGCTGCGGACTCTGCGCCGCCTTTTGCCCAAAAAAGGTGTTCGAGATGGACCCGGTCGCGGGCAAAGCCCGCGTGGTCAACGAAGAGGAGTGCGTCAATTGCGGATTCTGCGAGCTGCATTGCCCGGATTTCGCCATTGTGCTCAGCCCCAAAAACACGGACACTGACTCGTCCAACAACCCCACAGCCAAGGCCAAACCGTGAAAAAGAAACGCACCCAACTTTTCGCCCTGGGCAACGAGGCCGTGGTCGAAGGCGCGCTGCTTGCCGGATGCACCTTCTTTGCGGGCTACCCCATCACGCCGTCCAGCGAGATCATGGAGGTCATGGCCCAGCGCTTGCCTATGGAAGAGGACTCGGTCTTCATCCAGATGGAAGACGAAATCGCTTCCATGGGCGCGATCATCGGCGCATCCCTGGCCGGACGCAAGGTCATGACCGCCACTTCAGGGCCGGGTTTTTCCCTGATGCAGGAGCTCATCGGCTACGGATGCATGGTGGAAGCGCCCATGGTCATCGTCAATGTCATGCGCGGCGGGCCGTCCACAGGGCTGCCCACCAGCCCGGCCCAAGGCGACGTGCAGATGGCGCGCTGGGGCACCCACGGCGACCACCCCATCATCGTGCTCTCGGCCTCCACCGTGCAGCAATGTTTGGACATGACCATCACGGCCTTCAATTTCGCGGAAAAATACCGCACCCCCGTCATACTTCTTCTCGACGAGGTCACGGCCCACACCCGCGAGCGCTTTGAACTGCCCTTTGCCGAGGAATACGAGGTGTTCTCGCGCATTACGCCGTCCGTGCCGCCCGAGTGGTTCCACCCCTTCCAGGATTCCTTGCGGGGAGTTCCGCCCATGCCGCCCTTGGGCGCGGGGTACCGGGTCCATGTCACTGGCCTGACCCACGACGAGATGGGCTTTCCCACCCAGCGGCCCGAGGAGATCGAGGAAGCCATCTCCCGCTTGTTCCGCAAAATCGACCAGTTCTACCCGGACATCATGATGGTCGAGGAGTACAAAACCGAGGACGCGGAGGTCGCGGTGATCGCCTACGGCTCCGTGGCCCGCTCCGCCCACCACGCCGTGGACCGGGCCAGGGAGGAAGGCGTCAAGGCCGGGCTCCTGGAGCTCAAGACCCTGTTCCCCTTTCCCCGGCCCCAGGTGGTCAAGCTGGCCCGGCGCTGCAAGTGTCTGCTCGTGCCGGAGATGAACATGGGGCAGATGTCGCGGGAAGTGAAACGGGTCAACAACGGCATCACCCGCGTGCGCACCATCAACCGCGTTGACGGCCGGATCATCACTCCCACGCAAATCCTCAAGAACCTTACGCAAATATAGGGGACGCCCCCATGTCTGAAGTCACACAGCTTATCCACCACTATCTGCGGCACAACAAAAAGTTCCCGCATATGCTCTGTGCGGGCTGCGGCCACGGCATCCTCTTGGGCTCGCTGATCCGCAGCGTGCACAATGCCGGGCTGAGCAAGGACGAGGTGGTGGTCATCTCGGGCATTGGCTGCTCCGGCCGTTTGGCCGTGTATGTGGATTTCAACACCATCCACACCACGCACGGCAGGGCCCTGACGTTCGCCACGGGCATCAAGATGGCCAACCCCGAGTTGGTGGTCATCGTGCTCATGGGCGATGGCGACGCCCTGTCCATTGGCGGCAACCACCTTATCCACGCAGCGCGCCGCAACATCGGGGTCAACGCCATCATCCTCAACAACGAGATCTACGGCATGACCGGCGGCCAGTGCTCGTCCACCACGCCCCAGGACTGCTTTTCCATGACCACGCCCTTCGGCCAACTGGAAAAGTCCTTTGACATCGTGGACATGGCCCTGGCCTCCGGCGCGAACTTCGTGGCCCGGACCACGGCCTTCCATGCCCAACTCACGGACGAGGTCATTGGCCAGGCCCTGGCCAATCCCGGCTTCAATCTCATCGAATTCTTCTCGCCCTGCCACACCCAATACGGCCGCAAGAACAAGTACAAAAACGCCATTGCCATGTACCAGGACCTCAAGTCCAAAACCATGGACGTGGACAAGTACAAGGCCCTGGAAGAGTCCAAGCGGGAAGGCGTGATGCCCATTGGCGTGTTCCTCAAGCGCGACGACCCGGCTCTGGAGACCCGCTATGCCGGGGTCAGGGCCAAGCTGCAGGAAGCCAAGCAAAAAAAGGCCGAAGCAGCCAAAGCAGCCCAGGCCAAACCCGCCAAGGCCAAGGAGCCCAAGCCCGACAAGGGCGCCAAGGGCAAGGAAACCAAGCAGGACAAGGGGGACAAGGCATGAAACAGTCCCAACGCCTCGACCGATTCGAATTGCGCGCGTCCGGCACGGGCGGCCAGGGCATCATCACCCTGGGCCGCATCCTGGGCTACGGCTTGGCCCTGGGCCACAGCTACTTCGTGACCCAAACCCAAAGCTACGGCCCGGAAGCCCGTGGCGGCTCCAGCCGCGCCGACCTCGTGGTCAGCTCCGATCCCATCAGCTACCCCAAAACCGAGCTG
>QZKZ01000124.1 GCA_004796465.1 Desulfovibrio sp. | reverse complement strand
GTTATATAGGGGTTAGGCTTGCCCCAGGGTCTCCACCGGGTCCTTGGCCTTGGTGTACCCTTTTTTCTGTTGTTGTTTTTTCTCTTTTTGGGCTTGGCGCTCCGCGCGTTTTTGGGCCCGGCGCTCGCGGCGGTCCCGTTTGCGCTGGTTGCGGCGCTCACTCCAACTGTTCCAACTCTCCAGAGTGGAGCACAACACAGGCACCACGATAAGCGTGAGCATGGTCGCCACGGTCAGGCCAAAGATCACGGCCACGGCCATGGGGCCCCACCATTGGGCGGATTCACCACCCACCACCAATTCCATCTGGATGAAGTTGAAGCTCACGGCCGTGGCCATGGGCAACAAGCCGAGGATGGTGGTGATGGCGGTGAGCAGCACCGGCCGGAAACGGACCAAGCCTGCCCGCTCAAGGGCCTCGTTGGGCGTAAGGCCCCGCCCCTTGAGCTGGTTGAAGTAGTCGATAAGCACAATGGCATTGTTGACCACGACTCCAGCGAGACTGATCACACCCACGCCGGTCATGATCACGCCAAAGGGCATGCCCGTAATCAGCAAGCCCAGGAACACGCCGATAAGCGACAGCATGACCGAGGTCAGGATGATGAAAGGCGTGGCTGCGGAGTTGAACTGGGTGACCAGGACCAGGAAGATGATGAACACGCAGGCCACGAACGCCTTCGATAGAAAGGCCATGGCCTTGGCCTGTTCTTCCTGTTCACCAGTGAAACGATAGGAGTAACCGCGCGGCCAATTAAAGTCTTGCAGCCGCTCCTCGATCTCCATGATGACCTCGTTGGCCAAGCGGCCCGAGACATTGGAGGAGATGGTGACCACGCGTTTTTGGTCCTTGCGGTTGATGCCACCCAAACCGCTGGTTAATTGCACCGAGGCCACGCTTGTCAGGGGCACGGGTTCGCCGTTGGTGCCGGATACGGTGAGCCGCTGGAGAGCACCCACGCTCTGGCGGTCCTGTTCCGGAAGCCGGGCGACAATATCGTATTCGTCCTTGCCCTCGCGGAACACACCGACCTTGACGCCGTTGATGGCCGATTTGACCGTGTAGGCGATGATGTAGGCGTCCAGATTGAGCAGGGCGGCCTTTTCCTTGTCCACTTCCACGGTTATCTCGGGCTTGCCCCGGATGAAGTTGTCCTCAAGGTCGACCACGCCCGGAACTTCCTTGATTATTTCCACGACCTGGTCCGTGAGGTCGCCGAGCACGTGGATATCCTCGCCCGAGATCTCCATGTTCACGGGATCTCCGGTGGGCGGACCTTGCTGTTCATTTTCCACGCGAACTTCCGCGCCCACGATCTCATGGGTGACCAGTTCGCGGATCTCGTCCACTATATCTTGGCTGGAACGGGTGCGGTCCTGGAATTCCCGGAAGTCCAACGTGACCACGGCGGTATGTGTTCCGCCGCCGCCTCCGCCGAGACCTCCGCCGCCTTCACCAACGCTGGTGAGCACGTGGCGGATATTCTCGTCATAGCCGATAACCAGGTCTTCCACCTGGCGGGCGAATACATCTGTTGTATCGAGATTGGTGCCCACGGGCGCTTCAATATTGATGTTGGCCGTGCGCGGATCTGGAGTGGGAAAGAATTCCATGCCATTGCCGTATTTTCCAAAGGCCCAAATCGAACCAATGAGCAGGCAAAAGCTCAGGAAAATCACGATGAACCTGTGCCGCAAACTCCAGCGCAGCATGGCGCGGTATACGCGTTTGGACAGGGACAGGTTGGTGAGCGCGGCTTGCTCTGAACTGTCACCGCCCTTGAGCGGCTTCACGGTCTGGTACCGGGCCGAGAGCACGGGGTTGACCACCAAGGCCACGAACAAGGACGCCAACAGGGCGATGATCACGGTCCTAGGCAAATAGCTCATGAACTCGCCCATGATCCCGGGCCAGAAAATGAGCGGAAAAAACGCGCCCGCCGTGGTCAGGGTCGAGGTGATCACCGGCCAGGCCACTTCGTCCGTGGCGGCCCTGGCGGCCTCGAGCTTGGTCATGCCCTCCTGCATGTGGCGGTAGATGTTCTCCACAATGACGATGCCGTTGTCCACAAGCATACCCAGGGCCAGGGTCAAGGAAAAGAGCACCACGATGTTGAGGGTGATGCCGAACGCCTCAAGCATGGCGAATGTGATGAGCATCGAAAGGGGGATAGCTGCAGCTACGAACACCGCGCTGCGGCCGCCGATGAACAGGAACACCACGATCAGGACCAGGACCAGGCCGGTGAGGATATTGTTCTCCAGGTCCTCGACCATCATCTTGATATTTTGCGCTTCATTGGCCGTGAGGTCGATGTTCAGGGTTGGCGGCAGTTCGGGCCGCATCTCTTCGATAAGGGCTTCCACCTCGTCCACGATGCGGATGATGTTCTCGCCGCTGCGCTTTTTGACCTGGATGGTCACACCTTCCATGCCGTCGATCCTGCTGATGGACGTGGGGTCCGCATAGTGGTCGCGGATGGTGGCCACGTCGCGCAGGTACACGGGACTGCCGTCACGCACAAAAGCGACAATGGAATCGATCTCCGAGGGGTGCTGGAAATCCTCGGGCACCCGGACCAGATACTTGCCCTCGCCTATGTCCATGGAGCCGCCGGGCTGGTTCACGTTGCCGTGCTGCACCGCAGTGACCAGGCTGGAAAAGGGCATGTCGTAAAACGCCACCCTGTCCAGGTCGAACTCCACATGGATTTCCCGCTCCAGGCCGCCGATAACGTCAGCTTCAAGCACACCCTCAATGGATTCGATGCGGTCCTCGATGTCCTCGGCAAAGACCTTGAGCCGCTTCAGGCTGAAGGGGCCAGACAGAACGACCTGGAGTATGGGAAACTCGGAGAAATTAGCCTCGGAGATCACCGGGTCGTTGGGCAGGTCGTCGGGCAAATCGCTTTTGGCCTGATCCACCTTATCGCGCACCTTTTGCAGGGCGTCGTCTATATCCACCGACGGGAGGAACTCGATGGAAATCGAGGAGACACCGTCATCAGACTCGGAACGGATCTCCTCCACGTCGGAAAGCCCCTTGAGCTTGCGCTCCAGGGGAATCGTGATCAAGGTCTCCATGTCCTCGGGAGCCACGCCTTCATAGGTAGTGGTCACAAAGACATAGGGGATGGTGATATCCGGGGAGTCCTCGCGGGGCAAGGACATGTAGCTGCTGGCCCCGGCCAGGATAATGAGCAGCACCAGGACAATGACTGTGACCTGGCGTTTGAGCGCGGCTTGGTTGATGATCATCGCACAACCACCCGCACGCCTTCTTCAACCGTAGTCTGGCCTTTAATGATGAGATTCTCTCCGGGCTCAAGGCCGGAGAGCACTTGGACGCGGTCGCCCTCGATCACGCCGAACTCGGGCTGCCTGGCCCTGGCCACACCGTCTTGCTCCACGAAGATGATCCGTTCGCCGCCCCGGTCCACCACGGAAAACAGGGGCACGGACACAGCGTCTTCAATGACGCGCTGTTCAAAGTAGGTCCGGGCCATCATACCGGGCCGGATGCGGCCGTCGGTGTTATCCACTTCCACCCAGACATCAAAGGTCTTGGTGGCGGAATCCGCTTGAAAGGAAACGAACTCAATGCTCCCGACCCATTGCTCGTCAGGATAGGCGTCAATGGTGATTAACGAGGGGTCTCCGGTCTCCAACCAGCGGATGTCCATTTCAGGCACGCTGACCGTGATCCTGATCCGGTCGGGATTGACGATGTCCGCCACGGCGTCGCCACGGCTCGCGAACTCGCCGGGTTCCACGTACACCTTGTTGACCACGCCTGCGATAGGACTGGTGACCTTGCTTTGGTTGTACAGCAGCTTGGCCTCTTCCAATTGGTTCAGGGCCACGATCCGGTCGCGTTCGGCCTGGTCCAGGTCCTCCTGGGAAACCACGCCTTGGCTGCGCAATTCCCTGCGCCGCTGCGCCAAGTCGCTGGCCAGGCTATAGTTGGCCTGGGCCTGGTTGAGCTGCGCCTCCAGAATCGTGATGTCGATCATGGCGATTTCTTCATTCACTTCCACCAGGTCGCCCTCTTCCGGGCCGACCCACTCGACTTTGCCGGCATATTCGGCGGATACGGTCACCGAGTCCGCAGGCTCGGTTTCGCCAGGCAGGACCAGGATGTCGCGCACCTCTCCGGGCTCCACCACTTCAATCATAACGTTTACCAGGCTTTCTTCCACCATGACAGCGGCGGGCGCCTCTTCCTGATCGCAACCCATGAGCGGCGCAAGCAAGGCCAAAACTATGATCAGGGCTGCGGGAAGCGCCCCATGACGTTTGAATTGTCGGGTATATGGCCTCATGACCGTATTTCCTCCCTGCGTTGTTGCACGCCAGCCAAGCTGAAGCGCACGATATGATTTACAATTGTATTAATGTTTTGATCTTCGATCTCTTTGGGATCCAAACTGTGCATCACGGCTTGGCCGTAGAGATAATGCATGCATTGCCCGGCCACGCTCTTGGCGCAGAGCCAGACATCCGAGTGGTCCTCGCTCAAGCCCAGGAGGCGGCTGATAATAGACCGCAACCTTTCGCTCATGGGCGAGATGTACCGCTCGACCAACATGTCCAACACCGGGGACGGCGTGGTGATGGCCTGGGCAATAAGGCGGCACTCCCGGTCGTCCCTGTCTTGGTCGTCGTTTTCATGGAATATCCGCTCCAAGAATACGCGGACATAATTTTCCAACTGCTGTTCCAGCGAGTTGTTGGCTGTCCCTTGCTGCATGGGGTGGTTGGAAAAGGACTCGCTGAAGATTTCGTCCAGCACGGCCAGGTACACACCGTTCTTGTCGCCGAAATAATAATTGACCGCAGCCACGTTGGCTTCGGCCCGGCGGCAAATATCACGCACCGTGGCCCCGGAGAATCCCTTGTCCAGGAACGCTTCCTTGGCTGCCGCCAAAATCCGGTCCCGGGTATTCTGTTCGTTTTGTTCAGTCATTCCTACACCGTTTCAAACATTGTTTTGAACACATGCCGAAGGATCGTACATTATGAAAACTTCGGGGGCTGTCAAGCCCTTTTTTTGATTTACTTGTGAAACTCGACACAATTCCAAAAATACAGAAAAAGGCTTCCAACTTTGCGAAGCGTCCCTCTGGCCTAAGCCAAAGGGGTCAAAATCGAACAGCTCAAGGCGTCACAATCTGTCCGGCCTTGACCACAGCCTTCAGCCGGGACAGAGCCGTTATATCCATGAGGGGATCGCCGTCCACCACCACGAGGTCGGCAGCCATTCCGGGCCGGATCAGGCCCAGGTCGGCGCGATTGCAGGCCAAAGCCCCGCCCCGTGTGGCCGCTGCAATCACTTCCATGGGACTGAGCCCGGCCTCAAGGAGCAGTTCCATTTCCTCCAGGGGTAGGCCCGGTTCTATCCCTTTAAACGGGCTGTCCGTGCCCACGGCCAAACGCCCTTCCGCTTCATGGAACGCGGCAACAGCAGCCAAGGGTCCGTCCAGGGACCAGTGGGCGCGGGAAGCAGCGGTCAGGGTAGGGGTCACCGCGATTCCCCGGCTCGCCATCCACGTCAGCTGTTCCTGATATTCTGGAATCAGTGAGAGCTCAGACCCGGTAAAAGGCAAACGCGGCTCCTGATTGGGGTCCGGGGTGTGCGGCAGGTGCTCGATTATGTCCACGCCCGCATCCAAAGCACGCACCAACATGGAATACTGTTCCACATGGACGCGTACGAGCATTGAAAGTCCATGGGCCTTGTCCACGATTGCCCGCGCGGTCTCCTGGTCCAGCACGGGCCACTCCCCTGCCGGACCGGTCTCGAACGCCAGTTTGACCAGGGTCGCGCCCTGTTCATGCAGGAGCCGTACAGCCTGCCGCGCTTCATCAGGACCCTGCACAGGTAGTGAGTACTCCTCGCCGTGCATGGGGCCGGGGTAGCCGCCAGGCGCGCAAATCACCGGCCCGGCAAAGGCTACTCGGCAAAACATATCTCCGCCGTCCGGGTCCTGGGCCAAGCGCGCCATGCCCTGCATGGACGAGCCCAGGTCGCAGGCCAGGGTCACGCCTGCGAGCAGGTATTTCCGCCGCACCTGCCGGGGGCTCATGTCGGGATGGGCCGTGAGGTGGGCGTGGGCGTCCACCAAGCCGGGCACTACGGTCCCGCCCGTAGCGTCAAGGATGTGGGCCTGCTCCGGGATGTCCATCTCTTCTAATGGACCAGCATAGGTTACCACCCCTTCCTCCACCAGGACCAGGCTACCGGGAACGGGCGGCGCTCCCGAGCCGTCGATGAGCGTGCCGCCCACAATGGCCAGGGTCTCGGCTCGGGCCAGGCCGCCCAGACTCAAGACCAGCATCAACACCCCGGCAAAAACAAGACGCGCGCGGATCATGCTTCGTCCTCTCCGCCCTTTGCCAAAGCCAACAGAACCTCGCGGCGCAGGCTGCCCATGCCCCACTTGCTGAGTTCCACGCGGTCCGCGTTGAACCGGAACTCATAGGATTGGTTTTCCACGCTCATATCAATCCGGGAGCTATAGGGCGAGATGCTTCCTGCGAGAAGAGCGGCCAGCCGGGCCAGGCTCGTACTCTCATCTCCAGGAGAAAGAAAAACTCGAAAGGCATTGCCGTGTTCAGCGGGCTGCACCGTAAAATGCAGGTCAGGCTCCTGGCCCATACCGTGTGGGTCCATGCGGTTCATGTTCACAGGATACTTCTCCCTAGCGAGCTGGGCAAGGTTCTGGGTACACGGCGCAACGCCTTGCCGGATTCAGGAGCGGCATGCTATATGCGGCATCCAAACCTTGTTCTTCAACCGCTGACCGGAGATCATTCATGCATTTCAAGTATTTCGCCTTACACGAAAACGGCCCTGATGTATTAAAATTGAGTTGGGGAGAGTTCAGCGACCGGTTCGCGGTGGATTTTGAAGGCAAAAACGTGCTGACCCTTGATAAGTGGAGGCCCAAGCTCAACGAAACCTTGGCCGTGGACTTGCCCAACGGGGAGAAAATTGTCGTCACCGTGAAACAGAAAGGTCCACAAGTGTCCATGGACGACCGGGTTCTCAGTTCCTCGGACCCGACCTGGCAATTTCTGGAGAGACTTCGCTTATGGCTGTTCTTTTGTGCGGGGCTTTCCCTTATCATTGGATTATCGAACCTCCTCTTCGAGGCCCAAGCATTGCTCGGCAGCTCCCAGTTGTATTTCATTCTTGGCGGGGCACTCATTGGATTGATTATTCTGGCCTCCTCCACTCTGTGGGTTCTCCCCTACCTCCTCATCGTGGCGCTCGGCCTCGGCATCGGGACCGCTGCGATCCTCCAGGACATTTCCCGGGAGACCTGGCCTATTCCTTTCATGTATATTTTGTTGGTCCTGGTTGTTTTCTTTGGTGTCCGTGGGTTTCTTGCTGTCAAAAAAATACGGCGCAACCTGGCTTTTTGATTCTATCACTCGCCGAACCGGAGAACACCAGTGCCTACAAGACACTATTCCCTCTACCAAGGCGAACCCGAGGTCATCACTGTCTACTGGTCGCAGCTCTTCTCGCGCATTACTGTGGATTATAAAGGTGAGAACATACTTACTGCAAACGGCTGGAGACTGCTGTTCGGTGTAGGAAAAAATGTGCGCTTGCCCAGTGGAGAGGAGATCAATGTCCATACTGTGGGCTTGGCACCTCGTATAACTATTAACGACCGCCCGCTTCCTGAATCACCTAAATCCATAAGAGGCAAAGTACATAGTAACATTATTTTACTATACTTCGCCGCTGGACTCTCCATCCTGTTGGGCATTCTGTCGTTTTTCTTTGGTGAAACGACTTTTTGCGGGCAAGACGCCTCCGGACCTTTGGTCATATCTGGTCTTACTCTTTTGGGGCTGACTTATTGGGCTTCCAAGGCCCTTTCCATTGTTCCATATATTGTCATCATAATCCTCATCACCGCGATTGGAGGCGTCGCGATTTTCTATTACTCATCCAATGAGTACTGGGTAGAGGTGATTGGTGCTACTATTATTCTTTACATTTACCTCCTCTATCAACTGCTACAGACGGCTTCTCTCGTCTTGCAGTTGAGATTCAAGCGAGAGGGCGAAGCCCGCCACCAGACAGAAAAGCGAAGAATGCTAGTGCCCACAATACATTGTTCCTTTCACGAAAACGAACCTGATATTATCTCGATCACCTGGGGCAGGATACATGTTACCGTAAAATATAAGGATACAATCGTATCAGTCCTTAACCATGGAACAATCCTCAATGGTCCTCAAGAAGTGCTCCTCCCTAACGGTGAGTTCATCACGCTTTCAAGACAATTCATGGGAATCCTAAGAGTTCACAAGGACGGACTCCTCTTGCCCGGCTCCCCAGGCTCAACAAGGTTCAGGGTACAACAAGTCGGCAAATTGTTTTATTATTTCCCGGGTCTGTTTTGTCTCTTTGGCATTATCCAGTTATTTCTCCCCCCCCATTCCATTTCGAGTTTCGACGCCTTCTTGTTATGGATCGAAGCAGCAATTTTCATGCTGCTTCTCAACCATTGGGCTGTTACAACCCTTAGCGTTGTCCCCTATGTCGTGATTGCCCTTGGATCCTTAACCCTTGTGGTCCTAGGAATTCTCGAAATCACTGCGCATTTCTACTCACAAGCTTTTATAATCCCCTGCATCTGGGGCATCAAAGGCCTTCTTGCGGTTCGCGCTCGAAACAAAGAACTACAAGAGCTCAACACTCCGAAAGAAACTACTCCTCCCCCTTCGCCGCCCGCTCCTGCTCCTTCTTCTCCTGCATACAATAAATCCCGCCTTCCTTGATGCCGGGAATAAAGCAGGCGTTGCAGGAAATACACTTGGCCGGGCTCTCGTCGCCCTCTTGCCAGCGCTTGGGCAGGTCGGGCTCGCGAATGAGGGGCCGCGACAGGGACACGAAGTCAATGCCCTTGTCCTCCACGGCGTGGCGCACCTTGGCCAGGGAGCGGAACCCGCCCACCACCATGACCGGGCAGGCCACCTCGGACTTGATGATCCCGGCGACATCCAGGTTGTAGGCCTCTTGCTCGGGCTTGAGGATCTTTTTGCGCGCCGGAGTGAGCTTGCCGGAAACAGGCGTGCCCGAGCTGATCTCCAAGGCGTTGATGCCCGCGGCGGACAGTTCCCTGCCCGCGTATACCGCTTCGTTGAGCACCAGGCCGCCGTCGAGGTTGTCCCCGGCCGTGAGCTTGGCCATGACCGGATAGGCCCCGCCCACAGCGACCCGCACCGCCTGGTACGCATCAAGGAGAAAACGGCAGCGATGGGGCAAGGGGCCGCCGTATTCATCCATGCGCTGGTTGGTCAGGGGCGAGAGAAACTGGTTGAGCAGATAGCCGTGGGCCGCGTGTAGCTGCACACCGTCGTAACCCCAGGCCTTGGCCCTTGCCGCTGCCTTGGCAAAGGC
>QZKZ01000349.1 GCA_004796465.1 Desulfovibrio sp. | reverse complement strand
GACTTCAAGGCCTTGGGCTATGAAGGCGACCCCATCATATATGGGGGCCGTTTCACCCAACTACCCTTGGGCACCGCCGAGGAGGCGGCAGAGGAACAGTAGCTGGGTTGGCGCTTCATCACGAACACGCCTTGAGCCGCTGATGGTGTCGGCGCAAAGGTTCACGATCCCCCTAGGGACGCCAGCACACAACAGGGTCCGAGCAAAATGCTCGGACCCTTTTCTTTTCTCACCTGCTATTTATGTAATTATTGTAAGATGAAGAATTCTCCATCACCTTCTCGCCGCCCATATTTTATTCCCTTGTTTTTCCCTGACTTTTTCGTGTGTTTTGATTTGCCTTCCCACAACCCACATTCCAGGGTATAGTCAAATCGTTTTTCTGGACATGAATAAGGCGCAGCTGTATAGTCCACGGGTATTGCTACTGCCCATGCAAGCAGCAACTCTCACAACCCAAGGAACACGCGGAGACTACCATGGAAGACCTCTCCAGCCTTGAACTCTTTTTCCTGACCTGCGGCGCGCTGGGCGGCATCTACGTGATCATCCGCTTGATCATGCAGGTGGCGGGCGTGGCTGACGACGGCGATGGCGGCGACTTTGATGCCGACCTGGACGGGGATGCCGACGGATTCGATACGGACCAGGGAGCTGACAGCCACTTTACCTATCTGTCCGTGCACGGCTTGTCCGCTTTTTTGATGATGTTCGGTTTTACCGGGTTCGCCATGTACAACCAGTCGGAACTCGGGGTGTATGCTTCCATAGGCGGGGGCATTGCTGCGGGCGTGGCCGCGGTCTGGCTCCTGGGCATGCTCTACAAGTCCATCTACAGGCTGCAATCCAGCGGCACCCTGCCCCTTGAGGCTGCTGTCGGCACCACCGGCCAAGTCTACGCCAACATCCCGGCCGAGGGCAGGGGCCAAGTGCAGATCACCGTGGCCAACCGGCTGCGTGAATTCGAGGCCCTGAGCAAGGAAAAAACCCCGCTTGCCACTGGTACCCCGGTTGAAGTTGTTGAAGTTGCCGGCGACGCCGTGGTGGTTCGAAAAATCGACGCCTAACCCCCAAAGGAGACTTCAGCCATGACCCAGCAGTTGGGGCCGTACGCCCTTGTAATCGTTGCCGCGGTGTTGTTGTTCATCTCCATGACCATCTTTGTGGCCACGCGCTTCAAGCGCTGCCCGTCGGACAAAATCCTGGTCATCTTCGGCCGGGTAGGGCGCGGCCAGTCCGCCCGTTGCATCCACGGCGGCGGCGCGCTGATCCTGCCTCTGGTCCAGGATTACGCGTACCTCGACCTGACGCCCATGACCATTTCCATTCCCCTGCAAAATGCCCTGTCCTACCAGAACATCCGCATCAACGTGCCCTCGACCTTTACCGTGGGCGTGTCCACTCAGCCCGGGATCATGACCAACGCGGCGGAGCGGCTGCTTAATCTCCACAAGGACGAGGTGGAGGAGATGGCCAAGGAGATCATCTTTGGCCAGTTGCGGTTGACCATTGCCTCCTTGACCATTGAACAGATCAACCAGGACCGGGAATCCTTTCTGGAGTCCATCCGCAAGAACGTGACTCCTGAGCTGAACAAGATCGGCTTGTACCTGATCAACGTGAACATCACGGACATCACGGACTCGTCCGACTACATCCAATCCATTGGTAAGAAAGCAGCTGCCGAGGCTATTTACAAGGCCAAAGTGGACGTGGCCGAGCAGGAAAAGGTCGGATCCATTGGCCAGGCCGAGGCTGCCAAGGAAAAGGAAATCAAGGTCGCCCGCAACATTGCTGAATCGGAAAAGGGCAAAAAGCAGGCTGAAGCAGACATGCGCATCTATGTGCAGCAGCAGGAGACCGCCGCTGCCATTGGTGAGGCTGATGCCGAACGGGAAAAGGCCATCAACGTGGCCGAGAACCTGGCGGAAGCTGAAAAGGGCCGCAAGGCAGCCGAAGCCGGCCAGCGCATCTTTGTTCAAGGCCAGGAAGCCGAGGCCGTGACCGGTGAGAACAAGGCCAAGGCTGACATTGCCGATGCCGAGGCCATGCTGGCTGTTAAACAGGCTGAAGCCCTGCAACAAGGCGAGGTAGCCCAGCGCATGGCCGAGGCCAAAATCCACAAGGCCCAATACTTGTCGGAACAAGCCAGGCTGCAAGCCGAGGAAGTAGTTGTCCAGGAAATTGATAAACAAAAGATTGAAATCGCGGCTGAGGCTGAAGCCGAGCGCATCCGCCGTCACGCCAAGGGTAACGCGGACGCCGTGCTCATGAAGTTCGAGGCGGAAGCCAAGGGTCTGCGCCAGGTCCTGGGCAGCAAGGCCTTGGGCTACCGCGAACTGGTGGAGAGCTGCGGTGGCGACGCCCGCTCCGCCGCAACCCTGCTTCTGGTGGAAAAGCTGGAAGCCATGGTCGCCATGCAGGTGGAGGCCATCAAGAACCTGAAAATCGACAAGATCACGGTCTGGGATTCAGGCAACGGGGATTCTTCTTCCACGGCCAACTTCCTCTCCAACATGGTCAAGAGCTTGCCGCCCCTGCACGAGGTAGCCAAGATGGCCGGGCTGGAGCTGCCCGATTACCTGGGCGACGTGTCCGAGGAACCGCCGAACCCGCCTGATTTGGAGGAGTCCGATACAGGAGATGTCACGCTGCTTACGGACAAGGTGAAATAGCTTCTGACTCCATCCCATACAAAGGCCGGATCAACTGTTTGGTTGG
>QZKZ01000095.1 GCA_004796465.1 Desulfovibrio sp. | reverse complement strand
GGACTTGCTCCACCTTCCCGGCCATACGGTCTCCCTGGCCTCGGACCAGGAAGGCCTCAAACAGACCCTGCTCGACGCCTATTCCCAGGCGGGCTTGACACCGCCCAACCTCAAGGACGTGCTCGCGCCCCTGGACCTCACCCACAAGCAAGCCGCGCCCGTGCTCAAGCTGCTTGTGGACCAGGGCCATCTGGTCAAGGTCACCGAGGAACTCTACTTTCCGCCCAGCGCCTTGGATGGACTCGTGGAAAAAGTGCGTGGCCATTTCACTGACAACGAGACTTTGGACGCGCCCCAGTTCAAGGAACTCACAGGGTTGTCCCGCAAGTTCGCCATTCCCCTGCTGGAACACCTCGACAAGCAGAAGATCACTGTGAGGGTCGGAGACGCGCGTATGCTGCGCAAGAAGTAGGATGCTTCAGCGCTTCCGGGGTGGCGGCCGGCGCGAATCGTGCGGGCCAAGGGAAACATGGTGAAGTATCCCCGAATGGGCGGTTTGCTCCAAACGTATGCTCGAGCTGAAAACTGCACGATTCGTGACGGCCGAGGGCGGGCGGGAGGGGCTCTGTTCCATCCATCCCGGCGGAACGCCGGGGACCTTTAGCGCGTGATTCTCAGAGCAACCACGTCGTGCAGCAGGCCGCGCACCACGGGCGAAGCCTCCACCCGGTAGTGCTCGCCCGCAACTGCCTTGAGTTGCGCAAAGGTCCGCAAGTGCTTCCCACGATCCAGCTTGAACAACGCCCATTTCCAGAACCACAGAGGCGAAGGCAGCACCGGATCGATGATCAATACGTACCCATGCGGCTTCAGCACCTGAAAGCATTCCTCCAGGGCCGAGAGCACCTGTTCATTGCTCAGATGATGACAAGTGGCCATGATCAGCACGGCGTCAAAGGTTTCGGACTGAAACGGGAGGTCCATGGCAGTTGCCGCGGCAAAGCGCGGCCCATGGTGCTCGGCTGCCTTGGCCATGTACGCAGGATTCACGTCCACGCCCAATGCGCGGCACTCCACCATATCGAGGTAATCCCCCAGACCGCAACCCAGGTCCAATAGCAGGGCGTGGGGGTCCTGGGGAGCGTGCTCCCTGAGCAAGCGGCGATAAATGCCCGTGGTGAAAGGGTTGAGCAGTTGGGTCAGTCGAAACGCAGCAGGGATTTCCAAAACTCTGTGTACCAAGGCAAACTCCGGCAACGTCGATAAAAGTTGTGGACCGGTTCTGACTACGGCAAAGCACAGTTCCGGGCAAGGGATCGTCTTGAAGGGGCTGGGGAAACATGCTACCAGGCGTGCAACACATCCCGCTGTTTCAAGCCTTTGCGGTTTCACCATTTCAGGAGACATACGTCTTGGAAGGCATGCTGTCGGTCATAATCCCCGTCTTCAACGAAGAAGAAAACCTGCCGCTTCTGCACGAGAAGCTGCTGGCCACTCTCAATACCTTGGGCCGCGACTACGAAATCATCTTTATCAACGACGGGTCCAGCGACGATTCAGCCGAGGTCATCGACAAGCTGGCTCTGGGCCACGGCCCCACCAAGGGCGTGCACTTCCGCCGCAATCTGGGCCAGACCGCGGCCATGATGGCGGGTTTTGACTTTGCCTCGGGCGAAGTGATCGTGCCCATGGACGCAGATCTGCAAAACGATCCCATTGACGTTCCCAGGCTGCTGGAAGTGCTGGACCAGGGCTATGACGTGGTCTCGGGCTGGCGGAAAAAGCGCAAGGACAGCTTTATCCGCACCTTTCCCAGCCGTGTGGCCAACCGGCTCATTTCGCGCATATCAGGCGTGCGGCTCAACGACTACGGCTGCTCCCTCAAGGCCTACCGCAAGGAGGTCATGGAGGGCGTACGCCTCTACGGGGAAATGCACCGCTTCATCCCCATCCACGCCTCGTGGCAGGGCGCCAAGGTCACGGAAATCCCGGTCACCCACCATCCCAGGCACAAGGGGGTCTCCAAGTACGGCATGGGACGCATCCTCAAGGTGCTGCTCGACCTGATGGTGGTCAAATTCTTGGCAAGTTATTCCCAAAAGCCCATGTACGTATTCGGCGGCTTTGGCTTGGTCTGCCTGCTGCTTTCGTTCCTGACCTTCGGGATCATGCTCTATTTGCGCTTTTTCGTATCCATCACCTTTATTGAGACGCCCCTGCCCACGGTGGTTGCCATCTTTTTCCTGACCGGCTTCATGTGTTTCCTCATGGGTTTTTTGGCCGAGATCATGGTGCGCACCTATCACGAGTCCCAGGGCAAGCCCACCTACATTGTGGACAGGACCGTCAACTTTCCGGATCCCTAACCCATGTGCGGAATATGCGGATTTGCCGGCGCGGGCGATGTTGCCGACATGGAACGCATGACCCAGGCCCTGGCCCATCGCGGGCCAGACGCCCAGGGCTTGTACCATGCCCCGGAGCGCGCTGTGCATTTGGGCCACCGCCGCTTGTCCATAATTGACCTGACGGACGGTTCCCAGC
>QZKZ01000400.1 GCA_004796465.1 Desulfovibrio sp. | reverse complement strand
CCCATATACAGGCGCGGCCAAGACAAGGGGAAGTCTTGGCCGCGCCGGACAACAGGGTGAGTCCTTGAGCTCTTCACCATGAACAGCTGCGGACTCATTGCGGGGGAGAGTTAGAGCTCCTTGGAGTCAGGACGTATCCTGAAAAAGAGCGCGTACAACACGGGTATCACGAACAAGGTCAAGAAGGTCGCCGCGAACAGGCCGCCCATGATCGTGGCGGCCATGCCCGAATAGAGCGGATCCACCACCAAGGGCGCCATGCCCAGGATCGTGGTTCCCGCGGCCATGGCCACGGGCCGAACCCTGCTCACGCCTGAGTCGAGCACGGCCTTGTAGGCCGAACTGCCCGCGCGCTTTTCCAACTCGATCTGGTCAATGAGCACAATGGCGTTCTTGATGAGCATGCCGGACAGGCCCAAGAAACCCAGGATGCACATGAAGCCGAAGGGCAGTTGGGTGGCCAGCAAAGCCACGGTCACGCCGATCAGGGACAAGGGCAGGGTCAGGAAGATCATGAGCGAGCGGCGCACGGAGTTGAACAGCCAGACCACGATCACGAACATGCCCAACAGGCAGATGGGGAAGATCTTGGCGATGTTTGCTTGCGCGCCGCTGGACTCCTCGTATTCGCCGCCCCAATCCAGGGAGTAGCCCACGGGCAACTCAATACCCTCGATGTCCTGAAGAAGGGCCAAGCGCAGGGGCTCGGCATTGCCTGTAATGGGGTTGGCGCGCACTTCCACGATCCGCTGCCGATCCAGGCGGGGAATGAGCGGCTGCTCCCACTGGGGAGACACGTCCGTGACCACCTGGCCGATGGGAATGAACTGGCCGGTGAGGCTGCTCCAGACCTGCACGTCTTGCAGGGAATCCACGGAAACCCGCTCATCCTCCGGGGGACGGGAGATGATGGGCAGCAGGGTGTCGCTTTCTCGGAAAACACCTACTGTCGTCCCGCTAAAATTCCATTGCAGGGCTTGGGACACGTCGCTGCGGCTCACTCCCACGCGCCTGGCCTGGGTCTCAGAGAACTCCGGCCGCACCACCCGGACCTGCTGCCGCCAGTTGGTGCGCAGGTCACGCACCAGGCCGGAATCGCGCATAATGGTCTCGGCTTGGCCGGCCAAGTCCTGCAATACCTCCAGATCAGGGCCCCGGAACCTGGCCTCGACCTTCAAAGTCACGGACGGGCCTGTGGCCACCTTGCTGCAAAAGGGCTCGGCATCGGGATAATGGGCAGCCATGTGCGCTTCTATTTGCTCAATGAGACCGTCGATCCTGCGATAATCGTCAACCCTGACCAGAAGCTGGCCAAAGCTGCTGTTGGGCACCTCAATGGGGTAGGGGAGCATGAACCGCAGGGTGGACTGTCCAGTGATGGCGACCACATCAGTGACTCCCTCCAAGGAGCGCACGGTTTCCTCGATTTCCACCAAATCTCTTGTGGTTTCTTCGATATGCGTGCCCTGGGGTTTCCAGTAATCCACAAAAAAGAGTTCTTGGGTGGAGTCCGGGAAAAAGGCCTGGGGAATCTTGGTGAATCCGGCCATGGCCAGGACCAACAGGCCCACCACCCCAGCGATCACCAACCACCGCGCCCGCAGCACGCCATGCAGGAATTTGCGGTAGATACGGTACATGGGGCTGCCATAGGGATCACTCCCTTGTTTGCTGTCCTTGACCTTGAGCACCCAGACACAGAGCAGGGGGGTAATGGTCACGGCCAAGATCCAACTCAAGATCAGGGAAATGGCCATGACTTGGAACAAGGAGCGGCAGAATTCACCCACGCTGCCCGGGGCAAAGCCAATGGCCGTAAACGCGAGGATGGCCACGAATGTCGCGCCCAACAGGGGCCACTGCGTGTCCTTGACCGCACCCTCAGCGGCAATGACCTTGCCCAACCCCTTTTCGCGCCGGATCAGGAACGAATCCACCACCACAATGGCGTTGTCCACGAGCATACCCAGGGCCAGGACCAGCGCGCCCAGGGATATCTTTTGCAGGTCAATGCCCATGAGCAACATGCCCACAAGGGTGCCGAGGATGTTGACGATGAGGATGAAGCCGATGAGCAGGCCGCTGCGCCAGCCCATGAACACCATGAGCAGGACCACCACGATGGCTACGGCTTCCACCAGGTTGGTCATGAACAGGTTCATGGCCTTGGTGACCACGTCGCTCTGGTAGTAGATGGTGTTCAGCTCCATGCCCACGGGCCGGTTGGGTTCAAGCTCGGCCAAGCGTTGCTTGATGGCCATACCCATTTCCACCACATTGCCGCCGTCCAAGGTGGAAATGCCAAAACCAATGGCAGGCTTGCCGTTGAACATCATGAGCTTCCCAGGGGGGTCCACGTACCCCATGCTGACCTCGGCCACATCACCCAAACGTAGGAGCTGGTCAGCGCTTCCAATGAGCAGATCGCTGATTTCCTCGGGGCTGGACATCTCCCCGGTGGGCGTGATGCGCATGTACTCGCCGTCCACATTGGTGTGGCCGCCTTGTTCCACCAAGTTCTGGGCCTCCAGGGTCTGGTAGATCAGCAGCGGGGAAATGCCCAACTCGGCCATGCGCGCCCGGCGCATTTCCACGTACACCACTTCCTGCTGCTCTCCCCACATGTCGATGCTGGCCACGTCCTGGCAGAGCAGGAGTTCCCGCTTGAGCTCGTCGGCATAATCCTTGAGCTCGGCATAGGAGTAGCCCTCTCCGGTCAAGGCGAAGAATACGCCATACACATCGCCGAAGTCGTCGTTGACCACGGACGGCCCCGCACCTGGCGGCAACTGGCCTTGAACGTCGGACACCTTGCGCCTGAGTTCGTCCCAGATTTGCGGCAGTTCCTGGGAAGTGAACGTGTCCTTGATGTCCACATAAACAAAGGACGCGCCTTCTTGGGACGTGGACGTGATCTCATCCACCTGGCCCAGGGACTGGATGGCTTCTTCGATCACGTCAGTCACTTCTTGTTCCACTTCCAAGGGACTTGCGCCGGGATACGAGGTGTAGACCATGGCGGTCTTGATGGTGAAGGTGGGGTCTTCAAGCTTGCCCAGGTTCATGTAGGACACAAGCCCGGCCCCAATGAGAAGCAAGAGGAGAACCACCATGGTGTGGCTGTTGCGCAGGGAGAATGACGCTGTATTCATTTATTATGTTCCTGATGCGGCCGAATATTGGCCCGTGCTAAAGGGATTCAAGGGGCCGCAACAGCATGCCCTGGGTGATGAAATCCATGCCCGCTGTGACCACCATTTCCCCTTCACTGAGCCCATCAAGGACCAGAATATGGGAGTGGTTGACCAATGCGCCCGTGGTTACGGCCCGTTGGCTGGCGGTGTTGGAATCCGAATCATAAACCCAGACCGTTGATCCCTCACCGGCGCTTGCGATCACAGCTGACGCGGGAATGGACAGCGCGCCTTGGCCCTGATCCCCATTGGTCCAGGAGACCTGCACAGTCATACCGGGCAGCATACGGGCATCCTCGGGAGCAGGCAGCACAAAGGTCACGGTATAGGTCTTGGTGACCGAATCCACTTCCGCGCTCCACTCCTTGAGCCTGGCCTCGAACTCCCGGCCCGGCATGGAGGCGAAGGTTACTGTGGCGATTTGCCCGTTTTCCAGATCAAGCAGCGGCATTTCATTTTCCGGCACGGAGACGTCGATCTCCAACTCGGACAGGTCCTGCATCTTGACCACCACTTGGCCCGCGGCGACCATCTCATGATTTTCCGCGAACTGGCCTGTGACCACACCACTAAACGGCGAGGTAAGTGAGGTGTCTTCCAATTGGTGGCGGGCAATGCTGAGTTGGGCCTCTATGGCCTGCACCGAAGCCACTGAGCTGTCGTAGGCCGTCTTGAGGTCATCATAATCCGACTGGGACACCGCATCCTGTTCCAGCAGGGTGGACAAGCGGCGCAGATCCAGGGCTGCCGCATTTTTCGCGGCCACGGCTCCAGCAAGCTGGGCTTCCAGCATGCGCACATTGTCCTCGTAATCCCTGGGGTCAATTTGCATGAGAAGTTGGCCTGATTCCACATAGGAACCCGGCTGGATTTCCACGGCAACGAGCGGCCCGTCGACTCGGAAGGCCAGTTCCGCCTCCAAGCAGGAGCGGGTCGCCCCGGGATATTGCCGGACATGTTCGTTTTCCAGCCGTTCAACTCGACTCACTGTGATAGGTCTGGCTTCTTCCCCACTTGTGCTCTCAATCATGGCTTCTGTGGTGGAATTTTGATCCGCCGCGCCAGGCAGTACATGGAACATGAGCACCGCCAACACCACCACGCAAGCTGCCAACCCCCACATGATATACAGCAATGACCTCTTCATGATTATTTCCCCTTATTCGGCTCCTCACCGAAATGTTTTTCCAACAGCTCGACAATCATATCTTCGAGTATGGTTTGGTATTCTTTTGGATACTCCTGCAACTTCATCGATTTTATTATTATCCCTTTAAAATTTGAATGGAAAACACAAACGCCGGCAAGAATATGATAGACTACATACATTGATACTGGTCTTTCATGTCCCTCTCCTACCCTTATTTGATCCATAAGTTCCATATCCCTGGACACGAACTCTTCAATAATAATATCGTCTAAAAACGACTCCGAACCAACAGCTTCAAATAACACCTTGTTGTACCAGTACGGTTTTTCATCCTGGAAAATACCTTCCATATGTGCTTGCGCCAGCTTGCGAATCGCCACTGAACGCCCTTGTGCGGTGGTTAAATCTATTTCATCGAATATGCCCTCGAAGTATCGGCCCCAGATCCAATCAATCACATAGATCAGCACCGCCTCGAAAAGTTTCTCCTTACTGCCGAAATGGTAATGAATGCTGCCAACGTTGGTATTGGACCGGTTGGCAATGGCCCGGATCGATACATTGTCGAATCCCCTTTCCGCCACCAACTCGCCGGTGGCCGTGATGATAGCCTCGCGAGTGCGCTCGCTGCTTGCATATTTCGCCATGTCATCTCCTT
>QZKZ01000433.1 GCA_004796465.1 Desulfovibrio sp. | reverse complement strand
GGTCATTGCCCTGGAGGACCAGGAACGGGCGCGGCAGTTCTACGAGACCCTGATCAGCCAAGACTACACCCACGCCCGCATCGTGCAGGTCATGATTGGGGAACGCTGGATCTACCGGGTGCAGATCGGAGCATTCGCCTCCTTGTCCCAGGCCCAAGCAGCCATGGACCGGGTGGCCCTGGATTACCCCGACGCGTTCATCACCTCGGAAAGCGTGCCCTAGAGGTATTTCGCCACGAAATGTTGCGCCGCATAATATTGCGGTCCGACGAATGCATGGAAAAGAGTGCCTAGACGTCCTTGATGGCCTTTTCCCTGGACGGCCCAGAAGCCTTGGCCTCTGTTCCTTCTCCGGAAACGTCCTTGGCGGTTGCGCTTTTATCCGCATTGCTGCGGGGCCAACTCGTGCCAGTCAATTTCTTGTACATCTTCCGCGCTTCCGTGAAATCGCTATTGATGGTCAGGGCCAAGGACAAATTCTGGCGGCAGTTCTCTCTGTCCTCCAGGAAATAGAGGGCCTTGGCCTTGTTGTAATAGATGTTCTCGTCGCTGGGTGTGAGTTCCAGGGCCTGGTTGTAGGCCCTGATCGCGCCTTCGAAATCCCCGGTCTTACGCAGCTTGACGCCCAAGCTGTTGAAGGGATTGGCTGCGGTATGGTCGTATTTGAGGATCTCGATGAACAGCCCCTTGACCTTGTCCATGCTGTCGGATTCCGCATAGATCACAGCGGCCTTTTTGAGATAGAACTGGCACTGGTCAATGTCGCCCGCGCCCTTGTGGGCCTCGGCCAGGCCTTGGTAGGCCTCGGCGTACATATCGTTCATTTTCACGGCTTTTTGAAAGGACACAATGGCCTTGCCGTACTTCTCCTTGACCAGGTAGCGGCACCCCAGGTCGTAGTACTTGAGTGCTTCTTCCTGGCCCGCGGACACCACCTCCTCGAACTCCTCAATAGCGTCCTCAAAGTGGCCGAGTTCCAACATGAGCTTGGCGTCTGCCAGTTGGCCCATCTCAATCTCATTGAACCGCACGAGTTGGATGGCGGTCTTGAGGTGCCCGGCAAAGGTCTCGTCGTTGTAGGGCCGAATTATGTAGCCCGAGCAGCCCGCAGCCACTGCGTCGAGCACTTCGTTACGTTCGTTGCGCACCGTGACCATGACCACGGGGATATGCTTGAGGCTGGAGTTGTTTTTGATGGTCTTGAGAAAAGTCTTGCCGTCCATATCGGACAGGTCGGAGTCCAGCACGATGATGTCGCAGGGGTGCTGGGCCAGATGTCCAAAGGCCGTGCCCCCGGCGTCAAAGGTCTGGGCCAGGCGAAGGGGCAAGCCCTTGATGGCAAGCTTGTCCCGATCCACGTGCTTTTTGGTTTTGGAAATGATGACAACCTGTTTGAGGTTGCTGGTTTCCATGGATGGTGATGACGCTGACACGATTCCCCCCGGCAATAAATTCCCTGGACAAGACCCTACTTATACATGGACTCTGGACTCGCCTCAAGCATGGGTGCGGGAGCAAGCCCAAACCCGGTGGTGATGCAGCGCATCACCGCCGAGAAGATTTTCGCAAGATCCGAAACAACTTCACTTCCGCCTTGGATAGCTGGGTAATATCGACCCGGACATCCTTGGCTTGCTCCCTGACTTTTTCTTCCATGACCAAGGACAGGTTGGCCAGGATCTTTTCCCGGGCAGCCTGGTCCGCCCCGGCGTAGAGCAGGGATATCTCGTCCATGTCCATGCGGGACAAGGCGTTTTGCAGCACACTGTCCTCAATGTCCACCACATCGTCGACAATGTTTTCACCTTGTTGACGTTGCCGCTTGGTGTCCTTGGCAGGCGCCTCATACTCCAGCAACCACTTCTCCACCCCGCTCCGGGGAAAAGCCAGCAAGGAGGCGGGCAACTCGCCCCCTGCAATCAGGGCCAGAATCTGAGCAGATGTTCTCTTGGTGAGTTGGGCCATGTCCGGAAGGTCCAGGAACTCCAGTCCCTCGGTATATGGCGGGATCATGGCGTCATGTACGGCTTCGCGCATCTCCCGCGCCTTGGGCAGAAGGTCGCCGGACGCATGCAAAATAATGGTTTTGCCTTCTGCCCCGTTTTCCCTGAGCTGGATGAGGGCCAAGCGGGCCAAGCCCTGGATAATGACATCCAGCTCCAATTGGGAAACAGCGAGAATGTCCTTGGCCCGGCGGGAAAACTCCCCATGGCTGAGGGCAACGGCGTCGTCCCCTTCCACGGACATGGTTTGCCCGGTGTTGCGCATGAGGTCGAGGATCGCGCTCACGGAAAGGAAATAATCCGTGGTTCCTTCGGGGTGCACCAAACCGTGCAGGGTTTGCAACTGTTCCATGAGCAGGGCCAGGATGCGTTGCACCGGGTCCGGGCACTTGAGCAGCATGGCCTGGAGCAAGGCTCGGTCAAAGGGGATCAGTTCGGTGTATTCCTCGGCCACAGCGTTGAACGTGGTGGGTTCGCCCGTGACCAGGGCCATTTCCCCAAATATGCGGCCAGGCCCCATGCGCGCCAGCACCACCCGCCGGTTGTCCACAACCCGGTACAAGACCACGCTTCCCTGCTTGACCATGTACGCCACGCTGTTCTGCTTGCCCTCTTGGAGAATGAGTTCAGCCTTATGAAACACCTTGTAGCTGTCTTGGGGGAACTCGCTCATTTCTCCACCCGCCTCAGCTTATGCCGGATCAAGCCCCTGGCCCGGCTGCATCCTTTGGCCCGTCAATGTGGTTTCGTAGCCGCCCAGTTCTTCAACGGCATCCCTGAATTCCTGATTCTGCAGCAGGTTAAGGAGCTGCTGCACCCGAAAGCCATTGACAAAACGGGTGGGGATAACCAAGTCGTAGCGCTCCCGCGCCAGGGGAACAAAGTCGAGATCCAAGGCCTTGGCTGCCGCGAAAATGCCCAACCCGCAATCCGCTGCCCCGGTCATGACATTGGCGGCAACGGCCATGTGCGTGTATTCTTCCTTGCCATAGCCTACAACCTGCCCCGGAGAGATTCCCGCTTCCACCAGGTGGTGGTCCAACAGGATCCTCGTGCCCGCGCCCCGTTGGCGATTGACAAAGCCTATGTCTCCCCGCGCCAAGTCCTGCACACCCTGGATCGTTTTGGGGTTGCCCTTGGCCACTATCAATCCTTGCTGCCGGATGGCCAAATTGACCACGGTCACGTCCGCATTGGGGCAGTGGCGCTGCAAAAAGGGGAAGTTGTAATCCTGGGATTCCGGATCAAACAGGTGCGCTCCTGCCATGTGGGCAACTTCGTCCTTGACCGCGGCCAAGCCGCCCATGCTGCCCACGTGGCTTGAGGACAAGCGCAAGGGCTCTTCCAATCCCATAAGCCAATCGCCCAGCAAATCAAGGGTGTTGTCATGGCTGCCCACGGCCATGAGCACCCGATCCAATACTTGACGCTCCATGAGCAACTCGGCGTCGAGCAGGGAAAAGGCCTCCAGCCCCTCGCTGTTGGCGGGAACCCGGATCAGGGCCTGGGCCCGGCGCATGACCCCGATGTTGGCGGCTCCACGTTTGAGGGGCGCTGCCACATAACGCTCGCCCACGCGGCCCACGCCGACCTTGAGAAACTCCTCCACGCCAAGCTTGGAAGGTGCGTTTTGAGTCAAAATCACTGGTACTGTTTTCCTACGCGGTTCTTCCCTGCGCATCAGCCATGCGAACAACGGGGTGAGCAGTTCCTCGAAACAGACCACCGCGCTCAAGGGATAGCCGGGCACCCCGCCGACAATAGTGTTGCCGATCAACCCCAGCAGCGAGGGTTTGCCCGGCATGGCGGATACACCGTGGACCACCACCTCTCCCATGCTTTCCACGACCTGCCGCGTAAAATCCTTACCTCCTGCGGAAGACCCAGCGCAGATCAGGATTCCATGGACGCCGGCACCCAGAGCTTCTTGCACAGCACCGGCCAACAAGTCAGGATCATCGGACACCGGAGGAACGCGGGTCACGGTCAGGCCCAAGTCCCGGGCCATGGCGGCCAGAACCTGGGTATTGCTTTCCACGGCCTGGCCGGAACCTGGCTCGGGCCGGTCCTCAAAGTCCAGGATTTCATCGCCCGTGGGGATGATCCAGATATGGGGGCGGGGATAGACCTCCACGTCATAGATGCCCGCATTGAGCAACGCGCCCACGTCGTAGGCGCTGATGCGGTGGTTGCGGGGAAATAACAGCTCCGTGGCCACGATGTCCTCGCCGATGCGGCGCACATGTTGCCAGGGAAACGCGGGTTTTTCCAAGGACGCCACACCATTCTCACCCTGCACCACATCCTCGATCATGACCACGGCATCGCGGTCCTCGGGGAGAGGATTCCCTGTGTTTACAGCTTCATACCCTTTGCCCGGCTCCAAGAGAACTGGTCTCCCCTCCCGGGCCGCAAAGGTGTCGGATGCTTTCACGGCAATGCCGTCCATGGCAGCCCCGTGAAAGGCTGGCGAGCTGTAGCGGGCCGTAACCGCCTTTTTGAGAACCCGCCCCGCAGCCTCATGGCTGGGCACGGTTTCCGAACCAAGAAAGGTTTCCCTTTCCAGGCGGTCCTTCATGCGCTGCACAGCATCGGTCAAGGGGATGGTGGTCAGGTAAATATTGCGGGATCGGGACATGAAGCGCCTCCAGATGACGTTGCCGGCATGGCGAAACAAAAGGCGGCCCGGCGCCGGGCGTACATCTCGCGCCCAGCCCCAAGGCCGCCTGTATTGCGCGATACCCGACTATTTTGCGTAGCCCACCGCGCGCCGTTCGCGGATAACGGTCACGCGAATCTGGCCCGGGTAGGTCAGGTTGTTCTCTATCTTTTCCGATATGTCTTTGCACAAGAGATAGGTCTTGTCATCATCCACGGAGTCGGAGTTGACCATGACCCGGATCTCGCGCCCGGCTTGGATGGCGTAGGCCTTGCTCACGCCGTCAAAGTCCGTGGCGATCGACTCCAACTCTTCCAAGCGCTTGACGTAGTTCTCCAAGAGCTCCTTGCGCGCTCCTGGACGGGCGCCGGACAAGCTGTCCGCGGCCTGGACCAGCACGGCCAGAACCGACTTGGGCGGCACGTCCTCGTGGTGCGCGGCAATGGCGTGCACGATATCACCGTTTTCACTGTATTTTTTTGCAAGATCTGAACCGATGACCGCGTGCGGGCCTTCCACCTCGTGGTCAACGGCCTTGCCAATGTCATGCAGCAGGCCGGCCCGCTTGGCCTTTTTCACGTCCATGTTCAACTCGGCAGCCATGATCCCGCACAGGGAGGCCACTTCCAGGGAATGCTGCAGTACGTTCTGGGAAAAGCTGGTGCGGTATTGCAGTTGGCCCAGGAGCCGGACCAGCTCGGCGTTGATGCCGTGCACGCCCACATCGAATGTGGCTTGCTCGCCGATCTCCTTGAGCTTGACGTCCAGCTCCTGCTCGACCTTCTTGACGATGTCCTCGATGCGGGCCGGGTGGATGCGGCCGTCGCTGATGAGACGTTCCAGGGCCATGCGCGCCACTTGCCTGCGCAAGGGGTTGTAGGCCGAGAGCACCACTGTCTCGGGCGTATCGTCAATGATCAGGTCGACACCAGTGGCGGCTTCCAGGGCGCGAATGTTGCGGCCCTCGCGGCCGATGATCCGGCCCTTCATGTCCTCGCTGGGCAAGGTCACGGCGGTCACGGTCTGTTCGGCCACAAAGTCGCCGGCATAACGTTGGATGGCCGTGGCCAGGATCTCACGGCCCTTGCGGTTGGCCGACTCCTTGGCCTCGGTTTCGATCTGCCGGATCATCTTGGCTGATTCGTGGCGAACCTTGGCTTCGATGTCCGCGAGCAAACGCTGGCGAGCCTCGTCAACAGTCAGCCCGGAAATCTCCTGCAGCTTTTTTTCCTGCTCCAGGGAGAGTTCCTCAAGGCGTTCTTCCTTTTCTTCGAGTTGGCGTTCCTTTTTCCCCAAGCTCTTGTCCAGGGAAACCAGTTCGCCTTCCTTTTGGGTCACCTTTTCCGAGCGAACTTCAAGGCGCTCTTCCTTGTCGCTGATCTTGGATTCCCGCTTTTTGATTTCTTTTTCCCGCTCCTTGAACTCCTTTTCCATCTCCTTCTTTTGGTTGAAGATTTCATCATGAGCCTGGAGCTTGATTTCCTTTTTCAAAGCCTTGGCTTCGGTTTTGGCTTCCTTGACAATGCGGTCCGCGAATTCCTTGGCGTCCGTGAGCCGTTTTCCCGCTACGATCTTGTGCAGCACAAACCCTGCTGCCGCACCGAACACCGCTCCCGCCAACACGCATACTATGATGAGTATTGCGTCCATACCTCTATCCCCTTTTATCGCAACAGGCGCGCCGCCTGATTGAAAATGCCCGGCAACTCATTCGCCGGCGTGCGCTCGCAAGGGAAGGCAAGAGAGAAGAATCTGGACCCAAGCCCAGTATTGTGGGAAAAGCGACGATGGAGCCCCCCTCATCGTTGTCAGTGGGGGCGTAGAGGTAGTCAACGGCCTTGGCGGCCCGCGAGCCTCAGTTTCATGCCCCCGGAGAGCCGTGTTGCCAGATTTTTTGAACCATGCAGAGCATGGTGGGCGCTGCCTGCAAGCCGTCAGGCTCCCCGGACATGGTCCGGGTCTGCGCACGGGCTCGCTGTAGCGGCACCCTAGTTAAAATCATTGGTACAAAAAATCCGGTGACAATCACGCACACTCCAGGGAAATGATCTATTTCAGGCTATCGCCTGCAACCACCTCATCTATCTTGGCCAGGAGCCGGGTCACGGCTTGGTCCATGTCATCCCGGTCCCGGTGAGACTGTAACAAATCGTCAGCCAAACCCAGGGCTAAAAAGGTCAAAAGTTTTTCTTTACTGATCTGCCTTCCGCGAAAATCGAGCTGATGAAACCTCTGCTCAATAAGGTCCTTGGCCTCCTCGATACGTTGGTGATCCGCCTCAGCCTTGAACGACACATTCAGGCCCAAAACTTGGAGATTGTAGCTGGGCATGGATTCGTAACAATTTAGGATTCTTCTCCCTTGAGCTTCTGCAAAAGGGAGTCAATACGTTGTAAAACTGCGTTTTTGGCCTCCCGCTCCGACTCAAGTTCATTGGTCAGCCTGCGGACTTCGTCCTTCAGGGATTGGGCCCCCGCGCTCGCCTCGTCGGCAAGCTTGCGGTTCTCCTCCCGCAAGGAACGGATGCTTTTCAGCATCTCGTCGATGCGTTGTTCCAGACTATCTAGCAGTTCCATTGTCTTTATATATACCTTGGTTTGTCCAAAATCAAGAACCGCCCTTTTTGGGCAAATTTTGCTGCCTGCCTCGGCCGATCGCCATCTCGTTTTCGCCTACGTCCTTGGTCACGGTGGACCCAGCGCCGACCAGGGCGTTCTTGCCCACGGTCACCGGAGCCACCAGGGCCGTGTTGCTGCCGATGAACGCATTGTCTTCAATAGTGGTAATGAACTTGTTCTTGCCGTCATAGTTGCAGGTAATGGTGCCCGCGCCGATGTTGACACCCTCGCCCACCTCGGCGTCCCCTAAATACGTCAGGTGGTTGGCCTTTGATCCCCGGCCCAGGGTCGCTTTCTTCACTTCCACGAAGTTACCGACACGGGCCTCGCGCAAAAGTTTGGCTCCGGGCCGGAGCCTGGCATACGGTCCCACAATGCACTCCTGGCCCACCTCGGCGTTTTCCACGTGACTGAAATGACGGATACGGCTGCCCGCGCCAATGGTGCTGTCCAGAATAAGGCAGTGGGAGTGCACCAGGACTCCGCGTGCTATGGTGGTGCTCCCCAAGAGTTCACAGGGGCCTTCTATCTCCGCCCCGGGTTCAATGGTCACGTCCGGGCCGATGCGCACCTGGTCCTTGGAACGAATGAGCACGCCACTGCTGAGCAAGTCTAAAACTTTGGACTCGCGTAGCGTCTCTTCCATGGCCACCAACTCAGCCGGGCTGTTGATGCCCAGAAGCTGAGGCTTGTCGCCACAGTTGACTCCCTTTACCGTGAGCCCGGCCTCGACCGCCATGCCCACCAGGTCTGTGATGTAGTATTCCCCGTTCTTATTGTCATTGCCCAATTCAGCCAAAAAGGCTTGCGTGGACTTAAGCTTGATGCAGTATATTCCGGCATTGATCTCGCCGGTTGGGATACCGTGTTCAGCCGGATCATAATCTTTGGCTTCGATGATGGCCGCGACTTCGCCGCCAGTGCGCACCACCCTGCCAAAGGCGCCGGGGTCGTCCAGGGTCAAGGTCAAGAAGGCGATGTCCGAGTCTTGCCCGGCCCGCATCAAGGCAATGATGTCCTCGGCAGGCAACAAGGGGGTGTCGCCGTTGGCCACGATCACGTAATCAAGGTCCGCGTCGGCCAAGTCTTGCCAGGCCACTTGCAGGGCATGGCCGGTGCCCAGTTGCTCGGTCTGCTCGATCCAGCCCTTGGAGCGTTCGCAAAACATGGAACGAACCATATCAGCCTGGTGCCCGATCACGGACCAGACCTTGCCGGGAAACAACGGGTCCAGGACCTGGAACAGATAGCCGAGCATGGGTTTGCCCAAAAGCTCCATCAACACCTTGGGCCGGGGGGAAAACATGCGCGTGCCCTTGCCCGCGGCCAGGATCAACGCGCCAAAAGTGGTTCGACTCATGGGTTGCTCCACGTGGGTATTCACAAACCTGGAAACCACCGAGTCCGTGGCTTCCCAAAGAACGCGGCGCGAGTTTAGGACCTGGCGCACGGCCTGTCCAGGAAAGAATGCGGGACAAACAGCCCCAAGAACATGCAAAGAAAAGGGGCAGACCGCATGCGGCCTGCCCCTTTGACATTCAGTCCAGGACGTCAGGTCAAGTGGGATCGCCTAACCAGCGGTCTCCTTGGCCTTGAGCCGGAACAGGGCGCGCTGCAGAGCAGCTTGGGCAGCGGCGTATTCCATCATGTCCTTTTGTTGGGCCAGGCGTTTTTCCGCCCGGTCCTTGGCGTTCATGGCGCGTTCCACATCAATGTCTTCCGCTTTTTCCGCGGACTCGGCCAAGATGGTGATCTTGTTGTTCGAGACATCGGCAAACCCGCCGGAGACAAAGACATACCGAGTCTTGCCGTCCTTTTTGTAATACAAGTTGCCGATGTTGAGCGCGGAAAGGAAAGGGATGTGGTTGGCCAAGACACCAAACTCGCCTTCGAATCCCGGTGCGCCAACATAGTCCACGGTCTCGCTGAGGACTTGCTGGTCCGGGGTGACGATTTCCAACTGCAGGGTCTTTTCCATGTCTCACTTCCTTGGTGTGGCTTCGTGTAAAGAGCCTTAGGCCTTCTTGGCGTTCTCCAGGACCTCGTCGATACCACCGGCCATGTAGAAAGCGCCTTCAGGGATATCATCGTGCTTGCCGTCGAGGATCTCGCGGAAGCCCTTGACCGTGTCGGCCAGGGCCACGTAACGGCCGGGCTTGCCGGTGAAGGCTTCGGCCACGTGGAAGGGCTGGGACAGGAAGCGCTGCATCTTGCGGGCGCGGGACACGGTGAGCTTGTCTTCGTCGGACAGCTCGTCCATACCCAGGATCGCGATAATGTCTTGCAGGTCTTTGTACTTCTGCAGCACGATCTGGACTTCGCGGGCCGTGGTGTAGTGGTCGTCGCCCAGGACCAGCGGATCCAGGATGCGCGAGGTGGAGTCGAGCGGATCCACAGCGGGGTAGATGCCGAGTTCGGCGATCTGACGCGAAAGCACCAGGGTACCGTCCAAGTGCGAGAAGGTGGTGGCCGGTGCGGGGTCGGTCAAGTCATCGGCAGGCACGTAAACGGCCTGGACCGAGGTGATGGAGCCCTTGTTGGTGGAGGTGATGCGCTCTTGCAGCTCACCAAGGTCGGTTCCCAGAGTGGGCTGGTAACCCACCGCAGAAGGCATGCGGCCGAGAAGCGCGGACACCTCGGAACCGGCCTGGGTGAAACGGAAGATGTTGTCGATGAACAGCAGCACGTCCTGGCCTTCTTCGTCGCGGAAGTACTCGGCGGAAGCCAGAGCGGTCAGAGCCACGCGGGCACGGGCTCCCGGAGGTTCGTTCATCTGGCCGTAGATAAGGCCGGCTTTTTCCAGAACGCCCGCGTCCTTCATTTCGTAGTACAGGTCGTTGCCTTCACGGGTGCGCTCGCCAACACCAGCGAACACGGAGATGCCGCCGTGCTGCTTGGCGATGTTGTTGATCATCTCCATCAAGATAACGGTCTTGCCCACACCGGCGCCGCCGAACAGGCCCATCTTGCCGCCCTTGGGGAAGGGGATCATCAGGTCAACGACCTTGATGCCGGTTTCAAGCAGTTCCACCTTGGTGGACTGTTCGGTGAATTCGGGAGCGGCGCGGTGAATGGGCATTTTTTTATCGGTCTCAACCGGACCCAGTTCATCCACGGGGCGGCCGACAACGTTGATAATGCGGCCCAAGGCACCCTTGCCCACGGGAACCATGATCGGGTCGCCCGTGTCGACTGCTTCCATGCCGCGCACCAGACCTTCGGTGGCGTCCATGGCGATGGTGCGCACAACGTTGTCGCCGAGGTGCTGAGCGACTTCGCAGATCAGCTCAGGGGCGTCCGTGTTGTTGGGATTCTTGATCTCCAGCGCGTTCAAGATGTGCGGCAAGTTGCCCTCAGGGAACTCGACGTCCACAACCGCGCCGATGACCTGAACGATTTTTCCAGTGTTGCTCATGACGTAACCCCTTCTTTATCCTTTGAGCGCCTCAGCGCCACTAACGATGTCCATCAATTCCGTGGTAATGGCCGCCTGACGCGTCTTGTTGTAGATGAGCGTCAACGATTCGGTCATGTCGTCGCAGGCTCTGGTGGCGTTATCCATGGCCGCCATACGCGCAGCGTGCTCGGACGCGGAGGTGTCGAGCAGGCCGCGGTAGACCTGGACTTTGATGAACCGAGGCAGCAGTTCCGACAACAGGCCTTCCTCGGAAGGCTCGTAGATGTATTCCAGGTCCGAACCCGTGCCCTCTTGGGCCTCGTCTTCGGTCTTCTGGATAGGCAGAAGCGGAAGGTTCACGGGAACCTGCTTTGCCAAGCTTTGGAACTCGCCGTAAATCACGAAGACTTCGTCAAGCTCGCCCGCCAGGTAGGCGTTGATCACTGCCGTGGCCACTTCGTTGGCCAGGGAGAAATCAAAGCTGCTCATGGCGTCGGCGTATTCCAGAAGGCGTTCGTATTCGAACTTGCGCATTGCGTCGCGGCCCTTCTTGCCTACACAGTAGAGCTTCACGGTCTTGCCCTCGGCCGCTTTTTCCGCGGCCAAGCTGGTGGCTTCTTTGATCAGGTTGGTATTGAAGCTGCCGCACAGTCCCCGGTCCGAGGTGGCCAGCACGATACCCGTGGTCTTGACCTCGTCGCGAACTTCGAGGAGCGGGTGTGCGGAGTCGTCTCCACCGGCCGCCAAATCGCCGAGCATCTCGTAAAACTTCGCCGCGTACGGCCGGAAGCGCTCAATGCGTTCCTGGGCGCGGCGCAGTTTCGCCGAGGCCACCATGTTCATGGCCTTGGTGATCTGCTTGGTCTTTTTGACGCCGTCAATTTTATTCTTAACATCCCTCAACGATGCCATGAGCCCCCCTTAGGCGGTGAAACCTTTCTTGAACTCGTCAATGGCCGCGCCGAGCTTGTCCTTCAGGTCGTCGTCCAGGACCAGTTTGTCCTTGATGGCGGCCATCACGTCGGCCTTGGCGTTGCGCATGAAGTCGAGCAGTTCGGCTTCGAACTTGCGCACGGCTTCCACCGGAACGTCGTCCATGAAGCCTTGGGTACCGGCGAACAGACCAGTGACCTGCTCTTCGATGGACAGGGGCTGGTATTGGTCCTGCTTGAGCAGCTCAACCATGCGCGCGCCGCGGTCCAGCTTGGCTTGGGTGGCGGCGTCCAGATCGGAGCCGAACTGGGCGAAAGCGGCCAGTTCGCGGTACTGGGCGAGGTCGAGGCGCAGGGTACCGGCCACCTGCTTCATGGCCTTGACCTGGGCCGCGCCGCCCACTCGGGAGACCGAGAGGCCGACGTTGATGGCCGGGCGCACACCAGCGTTGAACAGGTTGGGCTCCAGGTAGATCTGGCCGTCGGTGATGGAGATAACGTTGGTCGGGATGTACGCGGACACGTCACCGGCCTGGGTCTCGATCACGGGCAGAGCGGTCAGGGAACCGGCACCGTAGTTGTCGTGCATCTTGGCGGCGCGCTCCAGCAAGCGGGAGTGGAGGTAGAAAACGTCGCCAGGGAAAGCTTCGCGGCCCGGAGGACGGCGCAGCAGGAGAGACATTTGGCGATACGCCGTGGCTTGCTTGGAAAGGTCATCATAAATGATGAGGGCGTGCTTGCCGTTGTCGCGGTAGAACTCGGCCATGGCGCAACCGGAGTAGGCCGCGATGAACTGCAGGGGCGCGGGCTCGGAAGCGGTTGCCGAGATGATGGTGGTGTATTCCATGGCGCCGTGTTCGCGCAGCTTGTCCGCGACCAGGGCGACCGAGGCCTTTTTCTGGCCAATGGCGATGTAGAAGCAGTGCACGTCCGTGTCTTTCTGGGCCAGGATGGCGTCCACACCGACAGCGGTCTTGCCGACCTGACGGTCGCCGATGATCAGTTCGCGCTGGCCGCGGCCGACCGGGGTCATGGCGTCGATGGCCTTGAGGCCCGTGTAGCAGGGCTCGTGCACGGACTTACGGGGGATGATGCCGGGGGCCTTGAGTTCCACCGGACGGATGTCCGAGGTGTCGATGGGTCCGAGACCGTCAATGGGCTCGCCCAAGGGGTTGAGCACGCGGCCCATGACCGAGTCGCCAACGGGCACGGAGAAGATCTGGCCGGTACGCTTGACCGGGTCGCCTTCCTTGATTTCGGTGTCTTCGCCCAGGAGCGCGACACCCACGTTGTCTTCTTCCAGGTTGAGAACCATTCCCATGATGCCGCCGGGGAACTCGAGGAGCTCCATGGCCATGGCGTTCTCAACACCGTAGACACGGGCGATGCCGTCACCAACGTAGAGCACGGTGCCGGTTTCGCTCATTTCCACGCGCTGTTCGTAATTCTCGATCTGCCCTTCAATGATTTTGCTGATTTCTTCGGCTTTGATCTGCATGGCCCTATTCACCCCTCTTGATGTTTTCCTTCATCATATCCAATTGCGCCCGCAGGCTCGCATCCATAACCCTTTCACCGACCTTGACCACGACACCGCCGAGGATTGCGGGGTCCACGCCAAAGTCGAGAACGAGCTTGCGGCCGGACTGGCTCTCCAGTTTCGCCTTCACGGCTTCCTGCTTGTCGCCCGCCAATTCCACCGCAGTGATCAATTGGCCGCGGACCACTCCGTCTTCCTCGTCCAACTGAGCGGAGTACACCGCCGCGATGTCAGGCAGTTCAGCCAGCCGATCCTTGTCGGCCAGCAGGAAGCAAAAATTCTTCACGATGTTGCTGACGCCCGCTTGGCCGAGAACTTTTTCGACCACGGTCCGCTTTTCATCGGCCGAGAAGATCGGGTTGCGAAAAACCCTGAGCAGCTCGGGCGAATCCTCAAGGACCTGGGCCAAGGCGTCCAAATCCTTGCCGTAGGTCTTCAGTTCGTCAAGGCCCTTCTTCTTGCCCATGGCAAAAAGAGCCTTGGCGTACCTGCGCGCCACTATGTTCCCGGTCAATTGAACACCACCTTTGTTAGATAATTATCAACCAACTGCTCGTGCTCTTCCTTACCGAGCTTTTCTTGCACGATCTTCTTGGCCGCCTCGGTGATTTGCTCGGCCATTTCGCCGCGCATGGTCTCCATGGCCACCTTGACTTCCTGCTCGGCGCTGGCCTTGGCCTGGGTCTTCATCAGCTCGGCCTGTTCCTTGGCCTTGGCGATGATCGACTCCTTGAGCGCTTCGCCCTGGGCCTTGTATTCAGCGAGGATGGCCTGGCGTTCGGCTTCCATGTTGGCGATGTCCTGTTCGACCTTCTTCAGCTTGGCCTCGGCATCGGCCTTGCGGGTCTCGGAGTCCTTGAGCTCGGCCTCGATGTCGTCGCGGCGGCCCCTGAACATGGCCTTGATCTTGCCGCCCGCGAAATAAATGATCACGCCCAGGAAAAGGGCGAAGTTGATCAGGCGGAAGACCATGTTGCCCCAAGGATAATGCGGGGCGTGGTGGTCGCCGTGGCCGTCGCCGTGCCCCTCGACAGCATCGCCGTGGGCGTCGCCATGAGCATCTCCGTGGGCGGCCGCATCTTCGCCATGAGCAGCGGCATCGCCATGACCATCAGCAGCCTCGGCAGCGGCTTCCCCATGGCCAGTGTCCGTGTGCTGGGCCATGGCCACAGGCGCGGCAAGCACGACGAGCAACAATACTACCAATAAATAGTTCAGCTTTTTCAATTCGTAACCCTCCTTACCACGCAACCTGTTAGCCCAGGACCTTGGCCGCGACTTTTTCCGCCATGCTGCCGACTTGACCCGTGAGGGTGTCCATGGCGCCTTTCACGTCCCCGGCCACTTGATCCCGTACTGCACTCAATTCGGCGGCCGTCTCGTCGGCTGCCTTGCTCAGGATCGCCTTTTCTTCTTCCATGGCTTGGTCCTTGACAGTGGTGCGCTCAGTAACGCCGGCGGCGCGAGCTTCGGCCAGCTGGGCCTCGTAATTGGCCAGCTTGGACTCTGCGTCGTCCGCGAACTTCTCGGCGTCCTCGACCATGCCTGAAACCAAGCCGTCACGTTTCTTGATAATTTCTCGGATGGGTTTGATAAGTATGAAATTCATCGCCAGGAAGGTGACGATGAAAATGACAAATTGAATGACTAAAGTTATATCAATGTCTATCATACCGGCTCCCGTGCTGAGGTTGTGAATTATTGGTCAAACTCCCAGCGGCTTTAGCCGATTTCAAGACCCCTGTCAAAGCTTTTTCCCGGCCAGTGGCGGGACTCAGCGCTTGCAGAAAGGGCCGTGAAACCTACTTGACTTCCGCTGGGGTCTCGGTTTTGGCCGGGGTGCCAGGCGCAGACTCGGCCACCTTGTCCAACTTGCCGTTGGGCTTCTTGGCGGCTTTCTTGTCAGCGCCCTTGGTTGCGTTCATGGTCACCTGGCCCTCGATCACCGCACCTTCCTCGATCACCAGAACCGGCGTGTCCATGCTGCCGATGAGGTGGGCGGTCTTGTGCAGGACCACCTTCTTGTTGGCTTGGATCTCGCCTTGAAAGTTGCCGGACAGAACCAATTGGCCCACCCAGACCTGGCCTTGGACCTTGGCGTCCTTACCCACGATGAGCGTGCCCTCGGATTGGACCTCGCCCGTGAAGATACCGTCGATGCGCACCGAACCCTGAAAGTTCAGCTTGCCCTCGTAGATGGTCCCGGTTCCGAGAAAAGCATTGATTTCGTCTTTGGCCATGAAAAAGCTCCTTTAGTAACGGAAGCGGCTGAGGGCCCGCTCCGGTTTATCCCCCTGTCCAGTGCGCCTACTCCTTGAACACGTAGCGGCGCATGGAAACATTGAGCACCAATCCTATGAGGCAAAAATTGACCACGGCGTTGCTGCCGCCGTAACTCAAAAAGGGCAGCGGAATCCCCACCACGGGCATCAGTCCCAGGACCATGCCCATGTTGATCAATATCTGCCAAAAAAAGTAAAAGAACACTCCAGCGGCCAGAAAACTGCCGAACCGGTCCTTGGCGTCCCTGGCCGTGGCGAACACACTGTAGAGAAACAGGCAGAACAGAGACAACAGCGTTATGCTGCCCACGAATCCCCATTCCTCGCCAAACACAGCCACCGCGAAGTCCGTATGCCTTTCCGGCAAAAAACGGAGCTGGCTCTGGGTTCCCGCAAGAAACCCCTTGCCCCAAAGGCCGCCGGAACCGATGGCGATCTTGGACTGCATGATCTGGTAGCCCGCGCCTTGGGAAAACTCGCCGGGGTTGAGAAAGGTCTTGATGCGTTGCTGCTGGTACTCCTTCAAGCCATAGGAGTAGAACAGCCACATCACCACGGGAACGACAACTATGAGAACCTTCCACACGTTCGGCTTGAGGCCTCTGTACAGGATTATGCCGCCCAATAGCAAGAGCAGGTTCATGCCTGAACCCAAATCCGGCTGCAAAATGATCAGGCCTGCAGGGATGAAGCCGACCACAAGAATGCCGATGAGTTCCCACATACCCATTTTTTCGGGTTTTCCGGAAAGTATGCGCGCGGCCAGGAAAAGCACGCTGATCTTGGCCACTTCGCTGGGCTGGAGATTGAAAAATCCCAGGGACAACCAGCGTTGGGCCCCACCAATGGTCTTGCCCCAAAAGGGCACGGCTATCAGCAGGCCGATGGTGAGCACGAACAAGGGCCAGGCCATGATCTTGATGTGGCGGTAGTTGAAAACCATGAACAGAATCATCACGCCCAGGCCCAAGAGCCCCCAGATCATCTGTTTGCGGTAGTAGGGGTTGAGGGCGAATCCCTCTTCCAGGCGAAAACCACTGGCCGAGTACAGGTTGAGCACGCCCACCCCAAACAGGATCAGGGTCAGGCCCAGAAGGGGCCAGTTCACGTGGGCCAACAAGCGGCGGTCAACCGGAGTCATGGTCTGTGTCTGCCTTATCGCCTGGGTTGAGGGTTTCAGTCGAGGGGAAACAGGTAATCGTACATGGCCTTGACCACGGGGCCCGCTCCGGATGAGCCGTGCCCGCCGTGCTCGACCATGACCACCACCACATAGGCTTGGTCATCCTTGATGCCCCAACTGGCCAGCCAGGCATGGTCGCGGTGTTCGTAGGGCATGTCTTCCATGCGCTCGCGTCGCTCGCCAATACGGATGACCTGGGCCGTGCCGGTCTTGCCGCCGATGCGCGCGTCCGGGCGGTAGATGCGCCGGGCCGTGCCCCGGGTCACGGTGTCCTCCATGGCTTGGAGAATGAACTCCCGGTCCTCGTTGTCCAGGTTCAACTCGCCTAAGACTTCCCGCTCGGCATCGGCCAAGATGTTCGGCTTGAGGATTTCACCGCCGTTGACCAGGGCTGAAAGAAACCGGGCCACTTGCAGGGGATTGACCAGGGTAAAGCCCTGGCCGATGGACAGGTTCAGGGTGTCCCCGCCTTGCCAGGGCTCGCCTTTGACCCGCTCTTTCCACTCCCTGGTGGGCACCAGGCCGCCGTTCTCGTGGGGCAAGTCGATGCCCGTTGGCGCGCCGAACCCGCTGGCGAATGCGTACTCGCTGATCCGGTCAACGTCCAGTTTTTCCCCGAGCTTATAGAAATACACATCGCAGGAATGGACCAAGCCGTCCATCAGATCCACGGTCCCGTGCCCGCCCGAGCGCCAGCAGCGAAACACCCGCCGTCCCACCCGGTACGAACCCGGACAATGATAACGATCCGAATATTGGAGCAGGCCGCTTGACAAACCGCAGGCGGTCATGAGCACCTTCCACACCGAACCAGGCGGGTACACGGATTGGATCACCCGGTTCTGCAAGGGGTGGCGCGGATCGTCACGCAGGGACGCCCATTGCTCCTGGGACAAGCCCGTGGTGAACATGTTGTTGTCGTAACTGGGCTGGGTGACCAGGGCCAGGACCTGGCCGGAAAAAGGCTCCATGACCACCACCGCCCCGGCCTGGCCTTCAAGCTGGGCCATGGCGTGGGCCTGCAATTCAGCGTCAATGGCCAGGGTCAAGTGCTCCCCGGCCTGGGGCTCTTCCACGATTTCCTCGCGCAAGATGCGGCCTGAAACGTCCACTTCCAACTGCCTGAGCCCTTTGGTCCCGCGCAGCCGGTTCTCGAACACCAACTCCACTCCTGCTTTGCCCACCAAGTCACCGGAACTCAGACCCGGATCATTGTCCATGTCCTCTTCATCGGCCACGGACACATATCCCAGCACGTGGGCCAACAGCTCCCTATAGGGGTACTCGCGCCTTGGCCGCACATCGATCTCCAGGCCCGGCCAAAACACGGAATTGGATTCTATGACCGCCAGCAAATCAAAGGGAATGTCGTCCACCAGGACCATGGCTTCAAAGGGCTTGGCCTTGGCCCGGCCCTGCTCGAAACGTTCGGCGATTTCTTCAAGGGGCCTTCCTGTCCACTGGGAGACCTGGGACAGGGTGGCGTCCAGGTCCTCGCAATCCTCGCGGACCAGGGTCAAGGCATATGCCGGTTTGTTTTCCGCCAGCAGCAGGCCATGGCGGTCGCGGATCAAGCCCCTGTCCGCGCGGATAAGCACCCTGCGCAACTGGTTGCCCCGGGCCTTGGCCGTGAACTCCTCGACCTTGTGCACCTGAAGGTACCAAAAGCGCAGGCCCAAGCTAAAGAACAGGGCGACGATGAGCACCTGCAGCAAGAGCAGGCCCGACCGGGGCGGCTGTTGCGCTTCAGGGTCATGCAGCAAGGACATCGCGGTCCCTCCCCTTGCGCAGCCACGACACGAACATCCACAACAGGGGAAACATGACCGCCATGATACAGCTTTCGCGGATCAACAGGGGATCGGAAATGACCAACTCCTGGAGAAAAGCGGTCCACTTGACCAACAAATAATGCCACAGCCCCAACCCGGCCCCCAGGACGATGATGAAGGTGATGGACTTGGCTTCAAGCAACCAGCGGCCCACAAAAAACAAACACATGACCGCGCCGTACCAGACCAGGCCCGAGCCGAACTGGAGGTTGCCGCTGCCTTCCTGGATCAGGGTGAAGGCCAGGGCCAGCCAGAGGCTTTGGTTCCAGCGCTCTTCCTGGAGACTGACCACCAGACCGGGCACAAGGAAGTCCACCCCTGGCAAGGCGGCTTGGGCCATGACCCCGAAAGCGCTGAACACCACCCACCATACAGCATTGCGAACAAAGGCCATGACCTTAGCCTCCTACTCCGGAGTGGGCGGGGTTTCAGAATCGGAGCGTTCCTCGGGCTGCTCTTCGCTTGCAGGGATATCCCCAAGCTCTTCCCCGGCTCCGGCCGTGGCGTTGCGTTCTTGGCCGTCCCGAACCATGAGTTCGCTGGGCAAGCGCATGAGCAACAGAACTTCTTCGAGGTTGCGCAAGTCCACAAGCAGTTCCGCTTCAATGGTGAGAAACAAGGAGGTATCGCTGGTGACCTGGGTCACCCTGGCCACGGGCAAACCCTTGGGAAAGATTTCCGCCAAGCCCGAGGTGACCAGAATCTCGCCCTGCTCCATGGGGTCGTTGTAGGGAACATACAGCACCCGGCACGGCTGGTCCGGGCCCATGCCCGCCAAGATGCCCGTGCTGCGGTGGGTCTGGCCCACAATGGCGACCCGGCTGTTGGGATCGCTCACCAGAAGCAGGGAAGAGGTGTTCAGGCTGGAGTGCAGCACGCGCCCGGCAACGCCTTGGTGGGTGATGGCCGGGGTATTGGCCACGGCCCGGCTCAATGCGCCGCGATCCACCATCACGGTTTCCAGGATCGCGTTGGGTCCCAAGCGCTGGGCAATAACCCTCGCGCCCTGGGCCTCCCATCCCTGGGGAGGAGGCAAGGCCACAAGCTCCCGCAAACGGCGGACCTCGGAAGCCTCCTCGCGGTATTTGGCCAACTCCAGGTTCATGCGCTCCAATTGCTCTTGGAGCCGCTGATTCTCTTCCTTGACGTCAACCAGATGGATATAGTGCTCCCACAGCTCGGTGGACGTGGTCTTGACCCACTCACCAGGCTTGAGCACCCAGCCCACGAACTCCAGGCCGGTATTCTGGGCCAGTTTGTCCAGAAAGCCCGTGCGCACGTTCCAGGTGTACAGGCTCAGATAGATGACCAGGGCCAGAAAAAAGGAGGCGGTAAAGCCCTTGGAGAGCCGTTTAATCTATGGTGACCTCCTTGAGGATGTCCAAGTTGTCCAGGGCCTTGCCCGAACCGAGCACCACCGTGGACAAGGGGTCGTCAACCACGGTGATGGGCAAGGCCGTCTCCTCCCGGATCAGCTGATCCAGGGCCTTGAGCAGCGCGCCACCGCCCGTGAGCACAATGCCGCGGTCCACGATGTCCGCGGCCAACTCGGGCGGGGTCTGCTCCAGGGCCACACGGATGGCCTGGACAATGGCGTCCACTTGCTCGGAAATGGCCTTGCGCACTTCCTCGCTGGTGATCCCGATGTTCTGCGGAATGCCCGAGACCAAATCCCGGCCTTTGACCGCGATCTCCTCCTCCCGTTCCGAGGGGTAGGCGGATCCGATCTTGATCTTGATCTCCTCGGCCGTGGACTCGCCGATGAGCATATTGTACTTGCGCTTGACGTGGAAAATGATGGCTTCGTCCATCTTGTCCCCGCCCACGCGCACCGAACGGGAGTAGACCACGCCGGACAGGGAGATGACCGCCACTTCCGTGGTGCCGCCACCAATGTCCACCACCATGTTCGATGTGGGATCCTGAATGGGCAGATTGGCGCCGATGGCCGCGGCCATGGGCTCCTCAATGAGATAGACTTCCCGCGCGCCGGCCGACTGGGCGGATTCCTTGACCGCGCGCTTCTCCACTTGGGTGATGCCCGTGGGCACGCAGATGATGATCCTGGGCCGGACCAAACGCCGGGAATTGTGCACCTTGGAGATGAAATGCCTGAGCATGGCCTCGGTGATCTCAAAGTCCGCGATCACACCGTCCTTCACAGGCCGGATGGCCACGATGTTGCCGGGCGTGCGGCCCAGCATGCGCTTGGCCTCGTTGCCCACGGCCAGGACCTTGTTCACGCCCCGGGCGTCCTGTTTCACGGCCACCACGGACGGTTCGCGCAGGACAACCCCCTGGCCCTTGACGTACACGCAGGTATTGGCGGTGCCCAGGTCAATGGCCAAATCATTGGAAAACATACCAAGAAAAAAATCCAAGAGCTTCGACATATACCCTCACTTGCCCGGACTGGGGCTTGGTTTCAAACATATGGGACGGGTTTTTGTTTTGCCCAATACCCGCCCAATGTCAACGCCAAATGGGATTATCCCTGATTTGGCCTTGCTTTGCCGGGCCGGGCTCGCCTAAGTTGGACCCACTTTCTTGCAGCCTCAACGCCCATCCCTGCCATGAACGACCTTTCCCAACGCTACCACTCCTTGTCCCGGTATTTTCGCCGCGAATTGGGCGGGCGGGTGCAGAAGATTCCGTTGGACGCGGGTTTCTCCTGCCCCAACCGCGACGGGACTTTGTCCAAGCGAGGCTGCATCTATTGCAATGAAAAGGGCTCGGGCACCGGAGGTTTCACGGCTGGCAAGTCCCTGGCCGAGCAGTGGGACCACTGGCGATCGCGTTACGAGCGTAAATACCCGGGCGCGGGCTTCATGGCCTATCTCCAGGCTTTTTCCAACACTTACGGGCCCTACGAGAAACTGGCCCACACCCTGAACCGGATCACGGGCCAACCCGTTTTTTCCGACAGTGAGCATCCCGGCCCCTTGCCTGGCCTGGTCGGGCTGGCCGTGGGCACCCGGCCCGATTGCCTGGACCAGGACAAGCTCGATCTGCTTGCTGCCCAACCCGTGCAGGAGATTTGGCTGGAAATGGGCCTGCAATCCGCCAACAACACGACACTTCAGCGTATCAACCGTGGCCACGATTTCGCGTGCTTTACCGGAGCGGTTGAGGCCGCGTCCGGCTTGGTCCGGCCCGGAGGCGCACAATCCGGCATCAAGGTCTGCGTCCACCTCATCGCGGGATTGCCCGGAGAAGATAAAGACGACTTCCTCTCAACGGTACAACAAGTCTCGGCCCTGCCCATCCACGGCGTCAAGTTCCACAACCTCTACGTATGCCGCAACACTCCCTTGGCCCGGATCTGGCAACAAGGTGAATACTCTCCCTTGGCCCAGGCCGAGTACGTGGACTGGCTGGGCCAAGCCCTGACCCTGCTCCGGCCTGAAATCGTGGTCCAGCGGCTCACGGGCGACCCGGCCCACGGCGAGCTGCTGGCTCCCCAGTGGAGCGCGGACAAGTCCGCGACCCTTGCGTTACTTGCCGCGACCATGACTGACCAAGACTTGTGGCAGGGCAAGGGGCTTTCGGAACATGAACATACGCGCCCTGACTGGTAAGCGGAATACAAAGGCAAATCCCATGGTGCGCAAAGAAATCCTGATCGGTCGCGACCTGGCCCTGACCCTGTTTATAGACCATGAAGTGCTCAGTTCCCAGCATCTGAACTGGGCGCGGAACCTGGCGTCCCAGGTCACTCCCGTGGAGCGGCTGTCACCGCTTGGATTGGACATGGCCCGGGCCTTGGCCGTGTTCGAGGCAGGCGAGATACCTCAATGGCCCGACCCGGTCTTGGATTGGGGACGGGTGGGTCCCTTTGCCCGCAAGGTGTTGGAGACGCTGCAACGCGACGTTGGGTACGGCGAAACCATCAGTTACGGCGAACTGGCCGCCTTGGCCGGAAGCCCAGGAGCAGCCAGGGCCGTGGGCCGGACCATGGCCAATACGCCCTGGTCCATGCTCTTTCCCTGCCACAGGGTCACGGGCGCGCGGGGAAAACTGCTGGGATTCGGCAGTTGCGGCGTGGAAATGCAGGAGTTCCTGCTGCGGCTTGAGGGAACTCTGGAGTAGCCCCTCACTTTCTCCGTCAGTCTTCCTCCTTAGTATTCATCACCGGTCCACATGTCCTCGGTGAAACGGGACACCTTGTTGCGCCCCGCGTTCTTGGCGTGATACAGGGCCACGTCCGCGAACTTGATGGCTTTATAT
>QZKZ01000402.1 GCA_004796465.1 Desulfovibrio sp. | reverse complement strand
GGCGGCCTGCTCAACGAGGCCGTGACCGTGGCCGACACTTTCCTGGACGAAGGCATGATCGTATACATCCAGGGCCGGTCCGAGGGCTCCCGCAAGGATTTCCTTGCCAAGCGCCAGGCCGACGACGTGAAGGTGCCCCTCATCGTGCTCATCAATGCGGGCTCGGCCTCGGCCTCCGAGATTGTGGCCGGCGCGTTGCAGGACCACGACCGGGCCACCTTGCTCGGCGAGCCCACCTTCGGCAAGGGCTCGGTCCAGACCATCATTCCCCTGGACGACGGCTCGGGCCTCAGGCTGACAACCGCCCTGTACTACACGCCCAGCGGCCGTTCGATCCAGGCCGAGGGCATCCAACCCGATCTGCTGGTGCCCATGGCCGACCCGGACGACGAGTTCATCCTGCGCGAAGGCGATCTCAACGGCCACATTGAGAACCAGGACGCTGAAGATGGCTCGGGACAGGACCGTAGCGAGCGGGTTCGGGAAATGCTGGAGCTGGACAATCAACTGCGCTTGGCTCTTCAGTATCTCAAACGCACGAGCATGAATTAATCGACTGCAACGGCCGCCCCAGGGGGCGGCCGCTTTCATTCTCCGTGGAGGCCGTCCGCGCCGGGCGGACGGCCCTGCCGGTTTCAGGGAGTATCATGGCCTCATCCAAAGGTTCTCTCAGCCCGGGTTTCTTGTTTTTCATGATTTGCCTGGTCTTTGGGGCATGTATCGTCTGGCTTGGCCTCAATGGCTGGCGTCCCGAGGACAAGTTCCGCGAGCCCGAGTCCGAATCCAACGCCACCGAGGCGGCGCTCCACGATTCCCCGCACACCGAGGAGATGGGCTATGAAGAGGCCCTGGGCGAGCCCCTGGAACAGGCGGTGCGCCACGTGGACCGCCTCTTGGCGCAGGCCATGGAGGACGCGGGCGGCAGCCCCGAGTGGCTGCGCCTCGTGGATGTCGAGCTGCGTTTCCATGAGCAAGCGGAATACCATTTCCAGTACATGGAGGCCGTGCTCGAAGGTAATGTGGACGGGTTTGTCCTGAGCCTGGAAGCGTCCTTGGCCCAAGAGATGGAGGATGTGGTCCTCAGTTTGGAATCCGGCGACAGCCAGGACATGGACAGCGAGCTTGACCGGGAACTGCCGGAAGCCATCCTGCATATCGCCATCTCCGGGGCGGAAACCCATCGCGTGGCGGTGTTTGTCACCCACGACCCAGCCCGCTTTGAATTCAGCAGCGAAGACCTTGGCCTGGAGTCCCCGATCATGGCGATCATCATTGACGACATGGGCGATGACATGGCCTTTGCCAATAGTTTGGCACTGCTGAATTTTCCCGTGACATTTTCCATCTGGCCCAGGTCCGAGAAGATGTGGGAGACTGAGCTCATCGCCTATGAGTCAGGCCTGGAAATAATGGTGCACCAACCCATGGAACCGCTGGAGTACCCCGAGTTCCGGCCCGGCCCTGGCGCTCTGTTTATCGATATGGATCCGGAAAGGATTCGGGAGATCTTGCAAGCGAATATTGAGCGCTTTGAGTACGCCACGGGGCTCAACAATCATATGGGCTCCCGCTTCACTCAAGACGAAGCGGGCATGGATTTGCTCATGGAAGTATTGGCTGAAAAGGGACTTTTCGCCGTGGACTCCTTGACCCATCCCGGCTCGGTCATGGCTGACCAGGCAAGGAGCCACGGCGTACCGATCGTGGTCCGGGACGTGTTCCTCGACGTGGTCCAGGACGAGCACTCCATTGTGCTGCAACTGGAGAAAACCGAACGCATCGCCTTGCGCCAGGGTACGGCCCTGGCCATCGGCCACCCCTATCCCGAGACACTGCAAGCCCTGCGGACTTGGTCCACCCGGCGCAACAGCGACGTCACCGTGGTCCCGGTCAGCGCTCTGCTGGAGCGCCAGGCCTTGGCTGCGCAAGAAACCCAGTAGCCACCTGGGGCGCGGATATTTCGCCTATTGAAAAGGCGGCCCATTCCCTGTACAGCCCTTAGGGCGCGGCCATGAGAGAAGGCCGCACCAATACACTTTAAGGAGAATATTCAATGGAACGGACTTTTTCCATAGTCAAGCCTGACGCGGTGGAGCGCAACCTCACGGGCGAGGTGCTGGCCATGATCCAAGCAGCGGGCCTCAGGGTCGTGGCCATGAAGATGATCAGCATGTCCAAGGCCGAGGCCGAGGGCTTCTATGCTGTTCACAAGGAACGGCCCTTTTTTGGCAGCTTGACCGACTTTATGTCCTCGGGCCCTGTGGTGGTGTCGGTGTTGGAAGGCGAAAACGCCATTGCCCGGTATCGGGAAGTCATGGGCGCCACCAACCCGGACAATGCCGATGAAGGCACCATCCGCAAGAAGTACGCCCTGGACGTGGAAAAGAACTCGGTGCACGGTTCCGATGCCCCTGAAACAGCGGCAACGGAAATCGCGTACTTTTTCAGTGAATTGGAGATTGTGGGGTGAAAACCGTTCGTTTAGGCGTAATTGGTCTGGGCAACATGGGCTCGGCCATTGTGCGCGGTCTTGACGGCCGCGAGGATGTGGAGCTGTTCGGCCTGGACGCGGACAAGGACAAGATGCAGGCCCTGTCCGAGGAAACCTCGCTCACGGCCGCCACGTCCTTGTTTGAACTGCTGGAAGATGCCGAGTACCTGGTTGTGGCGGTCAAGCCCAACCAGGTGCCCGGTTTGCTCAAGGAGGCCTGCACCCGGCTTAGGCCCGCCCATGTGGTGATCTCAATCGCCGCAGGCATTACCCTGGAGCAACTCAAGAACTGCGTGAGCGGCGTGTGTCCGGTGGTGCGGGTCATGCCCAATACTCCGGCCATGGTCCGCTCGGGCGTGTTTGCCATGTGCGTGGACGACCCCATGCTCAAGGACGATCACAAAGCCTTTGTGAGCGAATTGTTCACGCCCCTGGGCGAAGTGCACCAGCTCAGCGACGGGCTGTTTGACAGTTTTACCGCTGTGGTGGGCTCGGGCCCGGCCTATGTGTTCTACTTCATGGAAGCGCTCATGGAGGCTGCGGTTACGCTTGGCTTTACCCGCGACATGGCCGACAAGATGGTCAAGGGGCTGTTCAAGGGCTCCACGGCCTTGGCCCGGGAAAGCGAGCACCACGTGAGCATACTCCGGGAAATGGTGTCCTCGCCTGCGGGCACCACCATTGCCGCTCTCAACCACTTGGACCGCACGGCTGTGCGCGGTGCGATTATCGACGCTGTCCGCGCGGCCTGCGAGCGCTCCAAGGAAATGGGCTGATTGTGGTATCTTCCCCAAGGACTTGGACCGTGTCAGGCTAAAGCAGGTCCATGTCCGGCGGAGTGCGGTCCCAGAAAATCTTGCCCTGGGATTTCTTGTATTTGCGAAGCAGCACATAGAGCGCGCCGGCCCCGCCATGGCGGGGCTGGGCCGTGCAAAAGGCAAGCACCACCCGCTTGAAGGGATCGTGGGTCAGCCATTGCTGGACCTTTTCCCGCAACACGCCGTATCCTTCGGGCGAGTTTTTGCCCCGGCCCGGAATGAGCAATAGACAACGCTTGCCTTGATTGTATTCCTCCCGGATGAAGTCGGCCATGGCGGCAAAGGCTTGCAAGGCGTTCATGCCATGCAGATCCAGGTGGCCTTCCGGGCTGAACGCGCCGGTCTTGAGGCGGGTGACCATCTTGGGCGAGACGCCCTTGACCTGGCCCAGGATGAACTCGTTGGTGTGCTCCAAAGTGAATTCCAGGTTGCCGTTGACCAGTTCGCGCAACTGGTCCATGGTCTCCTGGTCGTTGTCGGCCTGGGGCGCGGGGCCGTTACCCACTTGCGCGGGCGGGCTCACATCGCGCCCACCGTCCTTGAGTGGAGCCACACCGTGCATAGCCGCGGCGAACAGGTCCTCTTGGTCCTCGACCTTGGGCAGGGGCTCGGTGCGGACAGGCTTTTCTTCCCTGGGCGCGACCTTGCGGCGGTCCTTGGGAAAGCGGGACTTGTCCAGGGTATTGAAGGGGTTTGTGGGGTCCTTGACCATGGCGGGCAGGCTTGCACCTCTGGCGCGGCCTGTCAAGAGCGGTTCTTAGTTGCTGGTTTATTCTGCAAGGAGAGTTGGGTATGCGTTTGCCTGTGCTGTTGCTGCTGAGTTTGGCAGGTGTAGTCTTGGTTGTGGCCGTGGGCTGTGCGCCCCGGATCAGCCTGTTCGGATCGGGCAGCGATGCCTTGGCTGAATTTGTGCTCCAGGGCGAAGCCGAGGACAAGGTCGCCCTGATCCATGTGCGCGGAGTGTTGACCACGGACCCCGGCTCCTCCATGCTCGGGGAACGGCCCAGCATCGTGCAACAGACAGCGGCGCGCCTGGCCTTGGCCGCTGAGGACGAAAGCGTGGGCGCGGTTGTCCTGGCCATTGACAGCCCGGGCGGCAGTGTCACGGCCAGTGACATCCTGCACGAACTCATCATGCGGCACAAAGAAGAGACCGGGCAAAAGGTGGTGGCGGCTTTCCTGACCCTGGCCACCTCGGGCGGCTACTACATGGCCGCGAGTTGCGACGAAATCGTGGCCCACCCGACCACGGTCACCGGGTCCATCGGCACGGTGCTGATCATGCCCCGGGTCAAGGGCCTCATGGACACCCTGGGCATTGAGGTGGAGATGATCACCTCGGGCGCGCTCAAGGACATGGGCTCGCCCTTTCGCCATATGACCGGGCAGGAGCGCGAACTGCTCACGACCATTATTTTGGAGCATAACTCCCGATTCTTGGACATCGTGGCCACGGGCCGGGGACTGGACGAGGGGGAAGTATCCGCTTTCAGCGACGCACGTATCCTGACCGCGAATCAGGCCCTGGAATTGGGCTTGGTGGATTCCTTGGGCTACATGGACGACGCTGTCGAGAGGGCCATAGATTTAGCCGGGCTGGACCAGGACGCCACAGTGGTGGTGTACCGCTATAATGAGAACCTGGACGACACCCCCTACAACACGTCCATGGCCCTTTCTTCCGCGCCCTTGATCGACACGGGCCTGGCCGACTTTCTGGCCACTCCACGCACGGGTTTCTATTACCTGTGGGCCCCGGAATTCGACCAATAGTACTTACATAGCCAAGCCAGCTCCAAGAAAAATAAGCGGCGGCTGGGTGTGAAACACCAAGCCGCCGCGAGTCCTTTCAGATGGGGTCAAGGGGTATTTAGAGAATCTTGGACCGCCAGGTCCTAGATTCTCTTATGCCTGAGGTGCATCCCCTTGCGGAGTGTGGGGCGGAGCCCCACGACGTTATCCGTTGACGTTATCCCGTAGCCTGCATCACCTTCTGCACGATCTCATCCATGGCCTTGGCGGCCGGTGATTCGCTGTTGTTGGCCAGCAGGGGTTCGCCATTATCTCCAGCCAAGACCATTTGCGGGTCCAGGGGGATGGCACCGAGAAAGGGCACGTTCATTTCCTTGGCCAAGTCTTGGCCACCGCCGTTTTGGAAGATGTTCTCCACTTGGCCGCAGTGGGAGCAGACATAGCCGCTCATGTTTTCCACCAGGCCCAGGACTTCGGTCTCCACTTCCGCGCAAAAGCTGACCGAGCGGCGCACATCGTCAATGGCCACGGACTGGGGTGTGGTCACGATAAGGGCTTTGGCCCGTGGCCCCAAGGTCTGGATGGCGGACAGGGGTTCGTCGCCCGTGCCCGGAGGGCAGTCCACGATGAGGTAGTCCAGGTCGCCCCAGGTCACGTCCTGGACGAACTGGCGGATCACGCCGATCTTGACCGGCCCTCGCCAGATAACGGCTTGGCTGGGGGAGGGCAGCATGAAACCCAGGGAAATGACCCACAGGTTCTTGTTGAAGGGCACTGGCTCCACATAGTCGGGTTCCGCGTGGATCTGGGCTTCGGTAAGGCCGAGGATGCGCGGGATGCTGGGGCCGTGCACGTCCACGTCGAGCAGGCCGGTGTGCTTGCCGGCCAGGGACAGGCCCACGGCCAGGTTGGCGGCCACGGCGCTTTTGCCCACGCCGCCCTTGCCCGACAGGACTACAATGATGTTTTTGATGCGGGCCAAGCGGTCCGCGAGTTTTTTGTCTTCAGGGGAGCAGGCTCCCTCGCCCGCGCTGGAGCAAGAGTTTGCGCTGGAGCAGGACCCGCATTGGTTGTCGCTCATGGATGTGTCTCCTTGCAAAGGTGTTCGAAAGAGTCGGGCGAGCCGTGGCGGAAGCGGGCTGCTTTGCGGATTGGCTGCCCGGTCCGGGCATACCCCGGACCGGGAGGTCATGCTTAGCGGACTGCTCAGCCCCAGTGGCCTTCCACATTGGGGGCTTCGGCCTGGGCAAGATTGCCCCTGTCGAATTCATCCAGGGCTTGGGCCACGGTTCCTCCCTGGGGAGCGAGGTACACGGCGATGTTGCCCTTGGCAAGTGCTTGGAAGGCTTTTGGGCCGACATGGCCGGTGATCACGGCCTGGGCACCGGCCGAGGACACGTGCATGGCGGCTTGGATGCCCGCGCCCTGAGACAGGGCCATGTTTTCGTCGTTACTGAGATAACTTTGCTCGCCGCTGTCAGTATCGTGGATGATGAATCCAGCGGCGCGGCCAAAACGGGGGTCCAGAGCGCCGGTTGCATCCTGGCCTTGGCAACTGATTGCCACTTTCATGGTGAACTCCTTTATGCTTGCTTATTTATCCTGAGAAGGAGGTTTGCCGCCGGGAAAGCGGCCTGTGTTCCTGCATTGGCCTTGCCCGCGGCCTTGGCCCCGGCCCTGGCCCAAGCCTCGTCCCTGGCCTCGGCCAGGACCCTGCACACGCTGGGAGGAAGGGCCTTGGCCCGTGCGTTCCCGTTGGCAGCCGGGCATGGTCAGTTGGTGGAGACGGCCGTGGTTGTAAGCTTCAAGAACGGTTTCAGGGTCGCCGCACACCCACGGTGTAACAGCAATGCCTGCCTCGGCGAGATGGAGCCGCTCCTGGCGGCAAATCCCGCCGCAGATCACAAGCGTAACCCCGTGGGCCGCCAACGCGGTGATCCTTTGCATCGGGTCTCTTTGGGGGAGGGACAGGCGGCCCACGGGGTAACTATTACAGCCGTCAACCTCGTACAGGAGGAAATCAGCGGCGTTTTCATAGAGCGAAGCCAGTCGGTCGTTATAGCAAGCCAAACAGAGAATCATGGCGCTGGTGTCGTTTTCGGGACCCGGCAGGCAAACAACTGCGCGGCGCCGGCAATGGCAAGGGACACAAAAGGGCCGGGCCCCGATTTTATCTCCATATTAGCAGGGTTGATGCCAAAGAAGTTTATCCTGGATTTACAGCATGTAATAGCTTGGTGGCATCTAAGATGACCAAGAAGAGGGCGCGAATTTCGCCCAAAGCAAAGGGGGAAGACGAACTACTCGCCCAGTTCAGCGCACCGCTTGCGCATGCGTCGCAAAGTGTCCTTGGATACGCCCAGTTCGCGGCAGGTGGCCATGACCTTGCCGTGGTTGCGATAGAGGGCGGCTTCCAGGGCCAAGCACTTGACCTGGTCCATGGTCATGGGCGTTTGGAAGAGGGATATTGCGTCCTTGGAGGCGGATTCGTGGTCTTGCCGGGGCTGGAAGTTTTCCGGTAAGTGCTCCACTTGGATGAAATCCCCGGGACAAAGGATGAAGGCGAATTCCAGGATGTTCTCCAATTCGCGCACATTGCCGGGAAAGGGGTGGCGCATGAGCAGGCCCAGGGCGTCCTCGGACAGGCCCTGGATGGACTTGTCCTTGAGCAGGTTGAGGCGGCGGATGAAGTGGTCCGCGAGCAAGGGGATGTCTTCGGGCCGGTTGCGCAGGGGCGGGATGTTCATGCGGGCCACGTTGAGGCGATAGAACAGGTCCTGGCGAAAGCCGCCTTGGGCCACCAACTCGTCCAGGTCGCGGTTGGTGGCGGCAATGACCCGAACGTCAGACTGGACAGGGGTCACCGAGCCCAGAGGCTCAAAGGTCTTTTCTTGCAGGACGCGCAGCAGCTTGACTTGCAGGCCAGGAGCCATGTCCCCTATCTCGTCGAGAAAGATGGAGCCGCCCGAGGCGAGTTGAAAGCGGCCGGGTTTGTCCTTTTTGGCGTCGGTAAAGGCCCCAGCCTTGTAGCCAAAGAGTTCGGATTCCAGCAGGGTCTCGGGCAGGGCGCCGCAGTTGACCGCGATGAACGGGCCGTCCTTGCGTGGGCTCAGGTTGTGGATGGCCCGGGCAAAGAGCTCCTTGCCCACGCCGGATTCGCCGGACACCAGGGAGGTGGCCTCGCTGGCCGCGATCTGGGGCAGAATGGCGAAAAGCTTGGTCAGGCCCGCGCTCTTGCCCACAATGTCCTCGAACACGTAGTGTCCTTCGACTTCCTTGCGCAGCAGGGCGATGTCCGAGAGGTCGCGGAAGGTCTCGACTCCGCCGATGAGCTTGCCCTGTTCATCGCGAAGGGGAGCTGCGGAGATGGAGATGGGTGTGCGCGCGCCGTCGGGCCGGATGATGAAGATCGACTTGTTGACCAGCCGGGTATCCTCATCCAAACATTGACCCAAGGCGCACTGGCCGTCGCACAGGCTGGAGTGGAACACCTCCCAACATTTGCGGCCCAGGGCTTCCTGAGCTGGAACGCCCGTGATGTCCTCGGCTGCCTGGTTAAAGGAGGTGATGTTCCAGTCGAGGTCCACGGTGAACACGCCGTCGGCAATGGAATCCATGACCGCGTGGCAGGGGATCTCCGTGGGAAAGCTCATGTGCGCTCCCTGGGGCTGGGAAAGCGTCAGGCCTGGGCCTTGGCGCTCCGTTCCTTTCTGAGCCAATCGTACCAGATGTCCAGGCCCTCGCCCGAGCGGCAGGACACCTGGAACATCTCGATGTCCTTGTTGATCCGTCCGGCATGGCGCAGGGCCACGTCCACGTCGAAATCCACGTAGGGCAGCAGGTCGACCTTATTCAGCAGCATGACCTGGGATTCGGCAAAGAGCAGGGGGTACTTTTCCGGCTTGTCGTCGCCCTCGGTCACCGAGAGCAGGGCGATTTTCGCGTCCTCGCCCACGTCGAACTCCACCGGACAGACCAAGTTGCCCACGTTTTCCACGAACAGGATGTCAAGGCCGTCCAGGGTAATGCTGGACAGGGCCGAGAGCACCATGGAGCTGTCGAGATGGCAGCCGCCCTCGGTGTTGATCTGCACGGCTTGCGCGCCCGTGGCCGCCACGCGGCGGGCGTCGTTGTCGGTCATGCAGTCGCCCTCGATCACGGCCATGGTGAACTCGTCCTTGAGGTCGGTAAGGGTGCGCTCCAAAAGGCTGGTCTTGCCCGCGCCAGGAGAACTGATCAGGTTGAGCACCAGGATCTTGTGCTGGGTGAACAAGGCCTTGAGCTGTTCGGCGATGCGGTCGTTGGCTTCCAGGATGTTTCTGACAACAGGTATTTCCATGTGCGGCTCCTTGAATGGCTGGGGGCGCTGCGCGTTATTCCGCTTGGATGTTTTCCAGGTACAGTTCCTTGCCCGTGAGCAGGGTGTGGCCGAATTCCTCGCCGCACTCAGGGCAGGGCGCGAACATGGCGTTGGCCAGTTCGGGCGAGAATTCCGTCTCGCACTTGCAGCAGCGCATGGTCAGGGGCAACTCCTCGATTTCCAGCTTCGCGCCCTCAAGGACCGTGTCCTTGGTCAGGACCTCAAAGGCGAAGTCCAGGGAGTCGGCCACGATGTTCGAGAGTTTGCCGAAAACAACTTTCACGGAGATAAGCTTGGTCGCGCCGTGCTTGTCCATCTCCTGGCGGATGATGTTGAGCAGGCTCGTGGCGATGGACATTTCATGCATGGAGGCCAGAGGTAAAGCAAAATGGGGGTGGAGTCCAGAAGGAGAATCAGGCAGGCGCGAAGGGGGCTCTAAGGCTCGACCCCTGGACGCTAGAATTGATATCAGTTGTTATTAGCAAGAAACAAAGAAGTGTTTACAGTGAAACCGTTCCTTGCTACCAATAAACGGCATATGCTGGATAAACTATCTAACCGGTTATGTATAAAGAACTTTATTGTGTTTAATAAAAACCAGGGCACTATCAGGGAGGCGGACATGGGTAAGACATTGCGGCTAGGCTTTGCCATGGGCGGTGGCGTATCCTTGGGCGCATTCAGCGGCGCTGCGTTGACCGAGGCGATTAAGCAGGTGCTGTTGGATATCTTTGTCCGGGAGAAGCAGAAGGCGGGAAGCCTGATTGATTATAGGCCGAGTACAGACGGGGCCGGTGAGTATACTGACGTCGTCATCGACGTGTTCAGCGGTGCTAGCGCCGGAGCCATGTCCCTGGCTATCATGCTGCGCGGTCTCTATTCCCAAACGGAAGAAGATAAGACAAAAGCAACGGACAAACTGTATGAGCAATATGGCGAGACGCTGATCACAAAGATGGAGTCGGAGAATGGAGAGTTATACAAAAAGCTAGTTGCGGCCCAGGTGGCGCAAGACCTTCAAAACAAGTGTTGGGTGGAAGATATCCATTTAGATGGTCTTTTGGAAGAGAGAGAGCCGGAGTTGGAGTTTCAGGGTGGGCTCTTCAACAGGGGGGCTGTAGACAAAATCGCAAAGGAGATTGCTCCGTTGCCAAAGAATGGAGAAAAACCAGAGACGACGACCAGTTTGCTCAATGACCAAGTGCTCTTTGCCTGCACATTGGCCAACCTGACTCCATTGGTGGTGGATGCCCGGGAGAGTGTCAAGACCAGCGGGCCCTCCAAGGCTGGACTTACCGATGGGCTGCGTTCTCAGGTCCACCGGGATTTGCGTGTTTACGATATCAGACTTCCCGGCACCAAAACGAATGTATCTAGCCACCATGACCGTTGGGTCTTGTGCAGTGATCAAATTTTCATCGATACAATTCTGAATAAGAGAAAACAGCTGAAAAGTTCAGACCAAATAAAGGAAAAGGACCCAGAATCATGGATAAAAGGCAAGGCCACGCTTGACGTCAATGATAACTCCACATGGGCGACGATATGCGCTACGGCAATTGCTTGTGGCGCAGTGCCGTTTGCTTTTGAACCCGTACCATTGAAGCGCTACAGGTCGGAATACGCTTCGAGCGTATGGCGAGATACAGTTGGGAGGAAGTGCGAAGATGAATCAGGGGTATGGGACATTCCTTCTTCGCATGTGTTTACGTATGTGGACGGAGGAACGTTCAATAACGAGCCCATCCGAGAGGCTTTTCGCCTGGCCTCGTTCATGGACGCTCACTATAAACTGGGCAATGATTTTGAGCGACGGATTATTTTCGTGGATCCTTTTGTTTCCGAGGAGACATGCAACCTCAGGCCTCCGGTGAATCAAATCATGGGGCATGATTCCGATCATACCGAGGCAAGTTACAAGAGAGCCAGCCTTGACAGGTTGGCCCCCCATATCGGAACCGTGGTAGGGGCGCTCAAGAGTGAGGCCAGGGTCAATGAAGGGGATCAGTATTTTCAGACAAGGGATTACTTTAAACGGAGAAACATGCTGCGGGAAAAAGTGATTCTTCCGCTCCAACTGGACGAAAACATTGAACAGGGCCTCATCGATGTAATTAAAAGTGATTGTACTACTTTGCTGAAAATCGACAGATCCAATAGCGCTATTCCGCCGGGAACATTGGATATCGCGACCGAGATGGATCGCGTCAAGCGTGAAGTGAAAGACTCCAATATAAATGATATAGCCAAGGATAAATTCAAAATTCTTCTTTGTGTGTATGTCGATTTGCTCATGAATTTGGCAGGAAAGAGTGAAAAGGCTTCGGTCATCGCCATCGCTCCTTATTCAATTTCTAGCTCTGCAGAAGAGTTTGGGCAAGGCGATGATGTAAAAGAAATTAAAGTATCTGAGGATGAAAAATATTACTTGAAAGCAATCGACCTGATGGGCGCGCCGTTCATGGGATTTGCAGGATTTATGTACAAGGACGCCCGAAAGAATGACTTTGAGGTGGGTATCCACTGTGCCGAGACTTTTCTTGTTCATGACAAGCTCGTTGGCAAACATGAATGGCCCATAGGAGTTAAGGCGCATGAGTGGCAGAAGGGAATATTCCATGCCACAGATGATCCTGATGGAAAGTATCAAAAGGATTTGGTGAGAAATGTTGAAGATGGGGTTGATAAAATCAGGAAGAGAATCAACAAAGCAATACGTCAGGCAAATTTCATTGACCTTTGGAACTTTCGGATTGGTTTCTTGGATACCGACGCCTTGTTCGAAAGAGCTGTCGAGTTGGTACTCAATACCTTTGTATTTTTTGGCATGAAAAAGATGAAACGAAGCGTAGATAAAAAGGAAAGCCATTCCTTTGATTTTCATATTTACATTGAAAAGGGCGAATACGAAATCGATGGAAAAGGTGCAGGCATTACTGAAGTTGATCTACCTTCCAAACAAGTTAAATGGCATATCCCCGAGAATATAAAAGGAGATCTAGAAGGTGTTCTTAAAACGCCTGCAGTAATGTCGACAAGCTGCGAGTTTATTGTAGACAATGAAAGAAGTAAGACCGGAGAGTGGGCTGGGTACTATGTCAATGAAGGAAGCTTTCCCATTGAAATACACGGCTCGGTAGGAAGCTCTAGAGACATCAAGTTACAGCTACCAGGGTATGATAGATATCTTGATGCTAAGAGTAAGGGCGCAACAGGTTTCTATATCGTCATTGGTTCGGTAGAAGGTGCTGATAAGGCGGAATGGAAGTTGTGCTATCCCGTACCTCTCGAAGAAACATTATTTCTCGATTCCCCGGATTAGGATGGACACCTTGAACCACGACACCCCACACAACGACCCAATATTCGACGCAGCCTGGCGTGCCCTGGGCGGTGAATCCCCAGGCTCGCCGGGCGGCGTATTTGATTTTCACCAGGACAGCATCCTGCGCTGGCACAAGCCTTACCCCATCATTGGCAGGAAAAAGGATGTGCGCAAGTATCATGAGCCTGGGCCGTATGGCCAGTCCAGTTCCAACTTCCACCCCCACGCCGACTTGGTCCGCTTGCCCAAGGCCCGTTACCGAGGCGCACTCATGGGTATCCACTCCCGGCGCAAGGACTCCCAACGGGCTTTTTGGGAATACCAAAAGCAGATTGACTACTTTCGCACCTTTTTCGAGAACCCTCACTATCAATGGATCAAGCGGCATCCTGAATGGCGAGAGGCCTGGGATGGGGGCCGGATTGGTCTGGCCCCGGGCGTGGAGGGCGCGCATATGCTCAATGCGCCAGATGCAGCCCGGTGTAAGGACAACATTGCCCAGATGGCCATGGACGGGGTGGCATATGTCACTCTGTGTCATACCTTCAACACCAAGGTTGCCTCCACCAACCACACCATCTGGTACAATCGGCTCAAGTTCGCCCGGCCCACCAAGGATCATCGTCTTTCCCAGGCCGGGGAGCGCACCGTGGGGTTACTCATGGACTATGGCATTGCCGTTGACGTGGCCCACGTGCACCACAAGAGTCTGGAGCATGCCTGCGATTTAGCTGCAGAGCGGGGGGTGCCTGTCTTGTGCAGCCATACGGGAATGCGTTTTGAGGCTGTGGCGGCCAAGGTGGCGCGAGGCTCCAGCGCCAAGCGCAACTTGAGCCGGGACATGGTGGTGGACATCGTGCGCACGGGCGGGCTTATCGGCGTGTTTTTCACCCCCATGTACTTGCGCTGGGATCGAAAGCAGCCAGGCAGCAAGACAAGCCAACGAGTAGCCGACCACATCCACGCACTGGTGAAGCACATTGAGCAGGCCTGCGAAACGTCGGGCGTGCCCCACGTAGCAATCGGCACGGATTATGACGGTTACATTGACTTGCCAGACGACCAGCGCGAGTGCCTCGACCTCATCAAGGTGGTGTACTATCTCATGGAGGTCTACGATTACAGCGAGGCGGATATCAGGGCTATGTTTCTCACTAACGGCCACGACTACCTTGGCCGGGTCTGGGACACGCGAGACATCTCCCTCCGGCCTTGAGAAGTGAGGCTATTCTCCTGTCGCTGTAAGGATTTCGTCCTGAAGTTCCGCCACCACTGCCAGCGGATCCTCGGCCTTGGATATGGGCCGCCCCACCACCACATGGTCGGCGCCCCCGGAAATGGCTTGCTTGGCCGTGACGATGCGTTTTTGGTCGTCGGCCTGCATGGTGTCGATATTCGCGCCAGGACGGATGCCAGGGGTGACGATGAGCAGCTTGTTGTCCAAGCTTTCCCTGAGTCGCGGCGCTTCCATGCCCGAGGAGACCACGCCGTCGCAGCCCAGGTCCAGGGCGCGCTTGGCGCGGAAATGGACCAGGTCCTCGATGGATTGGGTCATGCCCATGGCGCGCATGTCTTCCTCGCCAAAGCTGGTGAGCACGGT
>QZKZ01000428.1 GCA_004796465.1 Desulfovibrio sp. | reverse complement strand
GTTGAGGGCGGCTACAACACCTGGGGCTACGAGAACGCCGAGGTGGAAGACCTCATGACCCAGGGCATGATCGAGCAGGACCCGGAAAAACGGCTGGATCTCTACCGCCGGGCCCAGGCCATTGTTTACGAGGAGCAGCCCGTGATCCACGTTTCCTATTATGGTGTGAACATCGTGCACAAGCCCGAGATCAAGGGTTTCGTGTTCAATCCCGTGGCCCACGACTACATGCTCAACACGGACATGTACATCGAGCCCTGAGCCCACACACACGTCTAATCAGGGGCCGTCGGGCCTGCTCGGCGGCCCCGGATCGTGCATGCAACATTCCTATATCCTCAAAAGGCTGGGCCTCATGGCCCTGACCATACTGTGCGCCACGTTTCTGACCTTTGTGATGCTCAGGCTCACGCCCGGTGACCCGGCCGATCTGATCCTCAAGAAGGTCTTTGTGGGGTCCGAGGAATACGTGGGCTCGCAGGACGAGCGTTCGGTCATGGAGGAGCGCTACGGCCTGAATCAGCCGCTGTTCGTGCAATACGGCCGCTGGCTGGGCCAGGCAGCGACCCTGGATTTCGGCCATTCCTATACCTCGGGCCAACGCGTGTCCCAGGAGTTGGGCCTGCGGGTCTGGCCAACCCTGTCCCTGGCGTTCTCGGCAATGGCCGTGTCACTGGCCGTGACCCTACTGCTCGGCGCGCTTTACAACCTTGCGCCGTTTCGGGGCGTGAAGACCGCGATCAACTTGTCCATCGTGGGTTCCATTGCCATTCCCAACTTTTACTTGGCGCTGCTTTTGGTGCTCATGTTCTCCTTGCGCCTCGACCTGCTGCCGGTCTCGGGCTACGGCACGCTCGCGCATTACATCCTGCCCGTAGCCACCCTGGCCTGCACCTATTTCGGCTACACCACCACAATCCTCAACGATTCCGCGACCCAGGTGCGCAGCCAGGAGTACATCCTTACAGCGCGCAGCAAGGGCCTAGCCCCTGCCCCGCTTTTTTCCCGTCACATGCTGCGCAACTCGCTCGTGCCCGTGGTGCCGTACGCAGCCCTCCAACTCGGCTACATGCTCGGCGGCGTGGTCGTGGTGGAAACGGTCTTTTCCTGGCCCGGCGTGGGCAAATACCTGGTGGACAGTTTGCAGTCCAAGGACATGCCCGTGATCCAGGCCTGCATCGCGTTCATCGCCCTGGCTTTTTCCGGGGCCAACCTGCTGGCGGACCTGGTTCTGTGGCTCATGGACCCCAGGGTGCGCTTCACGAGAAGCTGAGATGAAGGCCGGAATTGTTCTCTATGCAATGGTCTGCGCCGCGCTCCTTGGCTGCGTGGCCTGGGGCCTGACGCGCGATCCCGTGGCCATGACCCTGTCCCAAACCCTGGCCTCGCCCAGCTGGGACCTGCCGTTCGGCGCTGACCACCTGGGCCGGGACATTTTAGCGCGGGTGGCGCACGGTTTTTACTGGGATTTTTCCTTGAGCCTGGCCGTGGTCGGCTGCTGCGCGGTCCTGGGCGTATGTTTGGGCTTGGCCTCGGGCTGGATCGGCGGCTGGATCGACGGGCTGCTCAACCTGGTTATGGACTCGGTGCTCTCCCTGCCGCACATCGTTCTGGCCATGGTGATCATGGTCGCGCTCTCATACGGGCCCGAGTCCCTGGTCATCGCTCTGGTCCTGCCGGGCTGGATCAAGTACGCACGCATCATCCGCGCCCAGACCCTGAGCCTCAAACAGGCCGACTTCGTGGCCTGCGAGCGCGTCCTGGGAGCAAACGCGCCCTACATCCTGTTCCGACACATCCTGCCCAACGCGGTGCCGCCGGTGCTCGGCTTGGCCGCCCTGGACCTGGGCCATACCCTGCTGTCCATCGCCTCCCTGGGCTTTCTGGGACTGGGACTGCAACCGCCCTCGCCCGAGTGGGGCACCATGATCATGGAATCGCGGCCCTACATCATGCGCGCGCCCTGGAACGCCTTTTTCCCCGGACTATTCGTATTCCTGTTCATCTTTCTCTTCACCCTGGCCGGGCGCAAGGCCGAGGCCGCGCTCAGCCCATCCACGGAGGACGCCCATGTTGCGGATTGAGGACTTGTACGTGCGTTTCCCTGACAATGGTTCGGGCAAGGAAGTCACGGCCGTGTGCGGTGTGCGCTTGAACTTGGCCAAGGGCCGCACCCTGGCCGTGGTAGGCGAGTCCGGCTCGGGCAAGTCGGTCATGGGCATGTCCATTTGCTCCCTGCTGCCGCACAACGCAGTGATCTCGGGCAGCATCCGCCTGGACGGGATGGAACTCCTGGGCCTAGCGCGACGTAACATGCGCGCCCTGCGCGGCAGCCGCATCGCTTTTGTTCCTCAAAGCGCCGGACTATCGCTCAACCCGACCATGCGCTGCCTCAGGCAAGTGTCCGAGGTCTTTGTCAAGCGCCGCGGAATCAAGGCCAAGGCCGCGAAGCATGCCGCACAAGACCTTCTCAGCCGCATGGGGCTCATGGACAGGGATAAGCGACGCCACCCGCATATGCTCTCGGGCGGCATGCGTCAGCGCGTGCTTGTGGGCATCGGCCTGTCCGGGGCTCCAGACCTGCTCATTGCCGACGAGCCCACCAAGGGCCTGGACATGGCCCGGCAGAGGGACGTGCAGACACTCTTCGCGCGCATCAGGGAGGAGAACCCGGCCATGACCGTGCTGCTCATCACCCATGACCTGGATTTGGCCGAGTCCCTTGCCGACGAGGTGGCGGTGATGTACGGCGGCGCCATTGCGGAGCAGGCTCCGTGCGCGAAGTTCTTCGGTTTCCCGGCTCATCCCTACAGCAGGGGTCTGCTCGCCGCCCTGCCCAAGCGCGGCCTCACACCCCTGCCCGGCCGCCCCCTTGCCCCCCTTCAAAGGCCCAAAGGCTGCGTGTTCCATCCTCGCTGCACAGCAGCGGATGAACAGTGCCGCACCTACAACCCGCCTCTCAGGGACACCGGCGAGAGAAGCGTGAGCTGCTGGCGCCATGTTTGAGCTGCGGTCGGTGAGCAAGTCTTATGGCCGGGCCGTGGTGGCCAAGGACCTGGACCTGAGCTTGGGCAACGACCGGATCGTAGGTCTCGTGGGCCCTTCGGGCTGCGGTAAATCCAGCCTGGGCCGTGTGCTCCTGGGTCTGGAACAGCCCAACGCAGGTGTTGTGCTTTTCAAGGACCGGGATATCCATAGACTTGATCGCCGCGACCGCATGGATTTCCGCCGTGCGGCCCAGATGGTTCCCCAGCATCCGGACGCGGCCTTTAATCCACGCCTGCTCCTGGGCACGTCCCTACGAGAGGTCTTCCGTTTTCATGATCTTTGCCCCAAGGCCGATCAGGAGGAGTATCTGGCCGCGACCCTGGAGCACGTGTCCCTGCACCCGGAACTGCTGACGCGCTACCCCTCACAACTCTCGGGCGGCGAACTGCAACGCTTGGCAATCGCCCGCTCCATCCTGACCAAGCCCTCCCTGCTCGTCCTCGACGAGGTCACATCCATGCTCGACGTATCCATCCAGGCTTCGATCATCCGCACCCTCCAGCACCTGCATCACGAGCATGCCGCCACATACCTGTTCATTACCCACGATCTGGACTTGGCGCAGGTCTTTTGCCACGAAATTCTGGAACTCTCCCAAGGCAGGCTCAAGCCCCTGGACTTGCAGCCACTCTGACCTGCCCCATCCATGTGTGCCGCTCTCAAGGGGAACCATCTCAACCGGCTGTTGGTGTGGATGAGGCAAGGCTTGACCGCAGGGGCGTCGTGGTGGGGCAGCACGCCGGGCAGCCCTCTTGGTGCAATTCACGCAGACATGCAGGGTCAGAGGGGTAAAGGCGGGGTCAGTGCGACGCGCTATAGGCGAATAGAGCTTCGCCTCTCACGCCGGTAACCGGGGTTCAGGTCCTCCTGGGAACGCCACTGACGGCAAGGGAAGCACAGACCGCTTTTCCGTATAAACTGGTTCAGATTCAAAAACCCCTTCCAGGCAAGCTGTTTGGAAGGGGTTTATCCTTATGGTGGTCATCACGTTTGTGGCAGTTCTCAGCCGATGGATGTACCTGCATCTTCAATAGGAGATGCTGGGGGTCTTGCGCAGGCAGCTGTCATCCGTCAACTGCTTCAGCATGAAGTCGGCCGTGTCCGCGCGAGAGATCTTGAAAGTGACCTGTCTGTGGTTGAAAGCTCGCCCATGCTGGTAAGAACCTGTGTGCTCACCGTCTGTGAGCGTTACTGGACGTACAATCACCCAATCCAGTCGGCTTTCCTTGATGTGGTTTTCTTGCATTTCATGATCCTCAAACGCCCTGCGGAGCATGATGGGAATAATAATATACTTCATCAAGAACGGCAGTCTGTCACGACTGTCGCCAACACCATAGGATGATTGACAGATGAGTCGCTTGACACCGCTTTTTTCCATAGCGCGAATAATGTTCTTCGTACCGTTTGCCCGCACATTGCTTTTGTTCCAAGGAGGAAGGCCAAGTGAACAGAGCACGGCACCCTGTCCTTGTATCGCCTGTTCTACCGAAGGCGGATCCAGGACATTTCCCTTGATCACCTGCAATCTTTCATGCTTTTGGTCGACCTTTTCGGGGTTGCGGGCAAACGCCGTCACATCATGCCCCAGTTCGAGTGCTTGCGCCACCAATTGGCGGCCTGTGCTGCCTGTGGCGCCGAAAATCACTATCTTCATTGTTCTTCTCCTTTTTTAGGTGAGACCGTTTTCTCTTTTCCTCTCATCCAACATATTATCGCAATTCTAGACTGTAAATGCGCACCTGTCTCCTATTCCTGCCCAATCGTCCAATATTATGGATTTGACCACATAGCGCTGCAAGGATATACCCACAAACATGGACAACGCACCTTCTGACACGGATCGTCCAGATGGTCCCTGGTCTCCTGTAGATCCGCTTGGAGAAGCATTGCACTTCTTGCATATGCGTGGTGTCTTTTACACACGATCCGAGTTTTCAGCCCCGTGGGGCCTAGCTCTGCCGGCTTTTCCCCATTGCCTCATGTTCCATGTGGTGACTTCAGGCCGCTGTTGGCTTGAAGTTGATGGGGTGGCGCCTCGACTGATGCAGCCCGGTGATTTGGCTCTTGTTCCACACGGTGAGGGGCATTGTTTGTTAAGTGAGCCCGGGGCGCCCGCGGCAAAGCTTTTTGACCTTCCCCGGGAACAGATCAGCGACAGGTATGAAATCTTGCGGCATGGTCAGGGAGGGGCACCAGCAACCCTCATCTGTGGAACGGTTCGCTTTGACCATCCAGCCGCACATCAACTGCTCCGGCTCTTGCCGAAACTGATCTGCATAGAGACGTGGCAGTCACCCCAAATGGAGTGGATTCAAAGCACTTTGCGCTTGATGGCCATGGAAGCCAGGGAATTGCGGCCGGGTGGTGAGACGATCATCACTCGTCTGGCTGACATCTTGATCATCCAAACCATTCGTTCCTGGATGGCGGAAGATCCCTTGGCAAAAACAGGCTGGCTTGGCGCTCTGCAGGACAAGCAGGTAGGATACGCGCTCCTTCTAGTTCAACGCGATCCCGCCCGGGAGTGGACCGTGGCGTCCTTGGCGCGAGAGGTCGCCATGTCGCGTTCGGCCTTTGCGGCCCGCTTTAAGGAACTCGTGGGAGAATCGCCCATGCAGTACATCACCCGCTGGCGAATGAACGTGGCGCTGATTTGGCTCAGGGAGGAGGAGGTGACTCTGGGTGAGTTGGCCAAACGTCTGGGCTACCGATCCGAGGCTGCGTTCAGCCGCGCCTTTAAGCGGTACATAGGAGTTTCACCAGGTGCTGCCCGGCGCAATGGCCACATTGCGAATCCCTAACGGATGCGACCTGTTCCGGATTTCCGGGCACAACCCCGCATCACAGCCTTGGAACAGGAAAGCTGCTCACTGCTCCTCATCGATCCGCAAACAATTGCGCCCACATTCCTTGCTGAGATACATCATGGCGTCGGCCCGGCCGACTATGGTCTCGTTCGTGTCGCCCTGCAGAGAAATGGTGCCGCCGAAAGAAGCTGTTACCGCAATTTTCTTGCCTTCATCCTCGATCCAGCTGTTTTCCACAAGAATGCGCAGCCGTTCCGCCACGGCGATCAAGCCTTGGCGGTCGACACCCGGCACCAGAACAATAAACTCCTCCCCGCCCCACCGGCATGCCACATCCAGGGGTCTGACACCATAGGCCAAGGTTTTCGCGACCATGGTCAGGACCCGGTCGCCCACGCAGTGGCCCCACGTGTCATTGACTTGCTTGAAGTGATCAATATCCACGAAAAGCAAGCCAAAGGGAGCGTCCCGGTCATTGGCGCTTTGCAGCAGCTTCTCAAGGTTTTGGTCTGCGAACCTGCGGTTGCCCAGTCCGGTCAAGGGGTCAATCAAGGCCTCGCTGCGTAGCTTTTCAATGATTTCCATTGCCTGGGCCTTGGTGGTGTTGTTGGAAAAAATCTCCACCGCGCCCATGATTTCACCTGATTCATCGAGAAGGGGAACGCTACGCACGCGAACCGGCACCCGATACCCTTCCTTGTGGTGCAAAAACACCTCTGCTTCACGCTGCAGGCCATCCTTCATAGTCGCTTCCAAAGGACACCCCTTGACGCACAACTCCACCCCGTTTTCGTCCACATGACGTAAGATATTTTCCGAACAGCTCCTGCCCAGAACCTCCTCGGCGCTATACCCGCTCAATCGCTCTGCTTCCTTGTTCCAATAGGTCAGCACGCGCTCATGATTGACGGTGTATACGCCTTCGTAGAGGCTATCCAGCAGGTTACGGAAAAAAGTTTCTTGCATCATGATGCTCTCGATTTACTGGGACTTGAGTCCGACGCCCCGGTCACCTGTGGAATATTGGGTCATTGTGACCGCCCCCCCTGGGTCCGCGCTGAACGTCCATGCGCGCTGCCATATCGCCCCCAAGCCCCCTTTATGAGCACTCTAGTCCGAGCTTGTTGTGTCTTGCCCGGCCCCGGCTTTCCCCTCTTGTTCACGCACAAACTTCGCAATGTTCATGTCCCACTCCAAAATATGGGTGAGAAGCCAATCGGACAAGAATTCCTTGATCTCCAGAACCGTAATGTCTTCCTTGTAGAACCGGGAATACTGAAAATCCTTCACCCTCTGTTTGAGCTGCTGGTGCCGCTGGGAATGGTTATTGCGGTCAGGGTAGCAAATTGTCTCTAAAAACTCTTCTTCCGAGGAGAAATGGTACACCGTGTACTCGCGCAGGCGCATAAGCGTCTTGGTGACCGCTTCCTCGGCCTTTCCCTTTTCCACTGATTCCAGCAGCAGGTTGATAATACGGATAAGCTCCTTATGCTGGTCGTCGATCTCTTTGATGCCGAGATTCAGGGAACTGTCCCAATGAATACGCGCCATATATCCCCCGAGTGATCTGGAATACGCTTCATGGAATTTACCACATTATGTACCAAAACCTCCCCAAGCAAACAAATGAAAATCGGGAAGGGCTGAATTGACTTAGAATCGGTTCCCTGAATCGCTCTGCGCTCATTCAGCTCGCCTGAGACCAGTCCTCCCCGCACCAGCCCACGGCCCGCTGCCGTTGTCACCCAAGGCCTGGAAGCAACAGCTTCCAGGCCATCTCTGTCTGTCCACAGAACCCAATGTTGTTTTCTTACCATGTGAAGTCCACTCTCTGAACCTGCCATGTTGCGGCCTGTCCTCATTTTCGCCTCGCGCGCCTTCACTTTTCTTTAAGCTTCTCATTCTTCCTTAATGGATAATTCGCCATGATTTCTTCGTACTCTATAGCAAAGGAACAGACTAAAGGGAGATAGACGTGGATATGATCTGCACAAGGATCGAAGAACTGCTGAATGGCCAGCACAAGAAAGAACGCTCTACATGTCCTGGATACAATGATCTGGCCATGTATCTTGACGGTAGAACGAAATTAAAAACTACTATCAAGCTTGAAAGTCATTTCAGCACTTGCATGGATTGTAGAGCAGACATTATTGAATTAAAACAGCTTCTGAAGAATATCTAGTGGAGGACAATATGTACGTTTATGAATCACTTTTATCAAATTCTACCTACGATACAACAACTGAAACCAGCAGCTCTGACATGGATAAGGAAGCCTTTCTTACCGTATTCCTTGCCCAACTTGAAAACCAAGACCCGCTCAATCCCGTGGAAAATACCGAGATGATCAGCCAACTGGCCGAATTCTCCAACCTGGAGCAGCTTACCAACATCAGCGAAGCCATGGATGGCCTCTCCACCAGCCTTGCTTCCCTGAACGTGACCTCCGCGGTCAGCTACCTGGGCAAGGAAGTGACTGCCGAAGGCAACAGCGTTGCCGTGTCCAACGGCGAGGTCAGCGAAATGACTTTTGAGTTGGGCGAGGACGCCGCCTCAGTCAGCGTGGACGTCTACAACAGCGACGGCGACATTGTGTACAGCGGCGATTTGGGCGCGGTCAGCGAGGGCGAACATACGTACCAATGGGACGGCACGGATGAATACGGCCAAACCTGCGACGACGGCATCTACTATGTCAAGTTCTACGCCCTGGACGAATACGAAGACACCCTGGACGTGAGCACCAAGTCCCAAGGGGTGGTTACCGGCCTGACCAGCGTCAACGGAACCACGGTCCTGGAACTTGAGGACGGCCGCCAGGTCAGCCTGCTCAACGTGACCATGGTCAACGAGCCCACGGACAGCACATCCCAGTAGGAGATCATCATGAGCATCACCGGATCCATGTACGCGGGCATTTCCGGCCTGCAGACCCACAGCAAGTCCATGTCGGTCATCAGCAACAACTTGGCCAACTCCAACACCATCGGCTTCAAGTCCTCCACCATGCAGTTCGAGGACGTGTTCTACTCCAGCCTGGCCACGGCCAACGGCATGGACCAAGTGGGCAACGGCTCCACCGTGTCCAGCATCTATTCGGACTTCAGCCAGGGCGCATACGAATCCTCCAGTTCAGCCACGGCAGTGGCCGTGGGCGGCAACGGCTTTTTCATGGTCAGCGACCCCTTGACCAACGCGACCTACTACACCCGGGCCGGCAACTTCACCTTTGACACCTCGGGGTATCTGGTGGACCCGCACGGCTACCGGGTCCAGGGCTGGGACGCCGAGGTCAGCGAGAGCTCGGGCTTGGCCCAACCCCTGGGCTCCTTGGCCGATATCCAACTGGACAGCTTCCAATCCCCGCCCGTGGCCACGAGTTTGGTATCGGTTTATGCCAACCTCAACTCGGATGCAGAGGACAACTCAACCTCAGCCGCCAACCCGTTCATGGCCATGATGCAGAACTGGGACGGCACCGAGGAAACACC
>QZKZ01000006.1 GCA_004796465.1 Desulfovibrio sp. | reverse complement strand
TCAGGCTCGCCCTGCTTGTCCACGCCCTGGTCGGCCAAGCGAACGCCCGTGACCGCGTCGCCGTGCATAAGCGGTTCGGACACCGGGGTGCCCGGCCAGATCTGCGCCAGGCCCGAGCCCATGAGCTGGGAGCCCACCCACTGATTGAACTGGCCGATGGAGAGCACATAGCCCCCGTGCTTTTTCAGGAAGCCCGGAATAAAGGGCAAACGCAGGGCATGGTCCTTGTACGGCAGCATCCAGCCCATGGTCTTGATCCAAAAGTCCTTCCAGCGCAGGAGCCAGGAGCGGCGGCTGGCCTTTACCGGGTCCAGGAGATAATACACGAGTTCCTTGCCCGCGTCCGTGGCCATGGGCACCTGGGCCGGATCAAAGTCCGGGAACGAGGCCTTGATGGAGCGGCCCTTGGTCACCACCCCGGACACGCCAAAGCCGATGTCGTCGGCCCGTTCGTAGCAGATGATTTGGGGCGGCATGCCGGGCATGGTCTTGCTCTGGACCGCCGGGGTGCCGTCTTCGTTGTTGAGCCCACGGGTCAAGGTGGTGAGGAAGCCGCCCATGGCCGGGCCAAAGCCCACGCAGACAATGTCCACGTCCATGTTTTGGCGGGGGATTTCCGAAGCAGCGGAATCGTTGCTCATGGGGATGTCCTCGAAAGATGGGGTGGGGGAACGTCTGGATTCAGGGGGCGGGCGCGTGACCCGCCCCCTGAAGGCCTATCGATTAGAGAGGATAGTCCAGGGCCTCGGGGATCATGACCTGGGTCAGGGCATGGGCCGCGCGGTCCTTGGCCAAACGGGAACCGGCCAAGCAGGAATCCACGGCTTGGCGCAGCTTGCTGAATTCGTCGAGACCGTCACAACCGCCCTTGCAGCCGCAATCCGCCATGTAGCCGTACACCAGTTCGGAGCAAATACGGGAGACTTCGCCTGCGGCGCGGGCGGCCTGCACATGGGCCATGTCCGCGTAGAACTGGGCCAGGCCTTCCATGCCCTCGGCCAGGACCGGGTTCATGGGGCCCTTGTCCTTGAGTTCCAGCACGTCCAGGTAGAAGTAACGCGGGGCCAGGACCCAGCACAGTGCGTCGGCCATGGGGAAGGTCACGCCCTGACGCTTGCCGTGGTAGAGCTTCTTGCCGTTGGCGTCCTTGGTGGTTTGCAGGTACTTGAGGGTCCACAGCCACATTTCCATGGCAGCGGCGAGCACGCAGGCGCCGGAGCCAGGATTGGCCTTGGCCAGGTCCTTGAGCTGCTTAATCCACAGTTCGTAGATGGCCAGGAACACCTCGCTGGTCATGGTCACGGACAAATGGCGGCGCTGCACAGCCTCGGGACCTTCGTAGGTGGCTTCGAGCTGGGCGTCCATCCACTTGTGGCCCAGGAAGCCGGGGCAGTCCTCGGTGATGCCGTAGCCGCCCATGAGGGCCACGGCCTCGCGCATCATCTGGCAGCCCCAGCCCGTGTTCCAGAGCTTGCAGCCCGGGTTGAGGATGCCGGCCTGGGCTTCCAGGAACATGTACTGCACGATTTCGTCGGCTTCCAGCTCGGCGAAGCGGGCAGCGTCGCGGTCCGCCTCGTCCTTGCCCAGCATCTCGATGTATTCCAGGGCGTCGGGAGTGCGTTTTTTCACAGCAGCGAATTGCTTGCGCGCCGAGTTCAGGCCTTGCTCCTCCATGATCTCTTCCTTGCGCTTTTCCACGAGGTCGAACACGTCGGCCAAGCGCGCGGCTTCAAAACCAAAGGAGCAGCCCGACTCACCCGCGCCCCACACGTCCACCAGCCGGTGTACCGCGTCTTCCTTTTGCTGGACGCCAAGGTCATGGCGCGGGGTGCCTGGGGACGAGGCGTCGCCGCCGCGAAAACGGGAGCGGTGGTAGCGGATAATGGGTTCCACGGCCGAGATGAGCTTGGCCGAGGTCATCAAGCCCACGGTGATGCGGGTGCGGTGGAACACCGCGCCGATCACGTCGCCGTGGGAAAAGTTGGGCACGATCTTGCCGTCTTCTATGGAGTAGCCGCCAATGATCCGGCTGGCCGGAACCTTGAGGTTGAGGACCGGATCGTTGGTGGACGAGAGTTGGTGCACCATCTTCAGGGTGGGCGAACCCTCGTCCCATGTGCCGGGGTCGTCCTTCATAAGGATGACCATGCACGAGGATTTGATGCGTTCGTCCGCCGTGTCCACGGCCGCGGTCACGTAGTTGGCGAAGCCCATGTTGGTGATGAAGCGGCCGCGTTTGTCCACTTGCAGCATGGGTTCCTGGCCCTCTTCCCACTCGGCCACGCGGATCTTGCCCACGAGCACGCCCGTGTCCACACCCACGTAAGGCAGGGGTTCGGTCAGGGCGAACGCGCCGCGCAGGATATCCCGGTCTTCACCGGGCTGGGGCGGCACGCAGTTCTTCATGAAAAATTCGCGTTGTTCCGGCGTGCCCTTTTCATGGATCGGGGCCAAGGCCAAATTATTCGCCAGGCTGCACGTGGCCGCGCCTCCGTCCACCCAAGCCAACTCATAGGCAACCAGAGCCATGGCCAAGTTTTTGGGGCCCTCGATGAATCCGCCATGTTCCGCGTCCAGGAACAATGCGGTCAGCCCCGCGGCGTCAAAGGCCTCAAGGAGTTGGGCCTTTTCCGGGGTCCAATCGTGGGAGTTGCGGGCGCCGTCAGCCACCAAACGCGCGACCACGCCTCGGGCTATCTGGCGCGAGGACTGCACGGCCATTTGCAGATCAAAGCGCTCGGAATAGCGCCACATTATTTGGCGAACATCATCACCGGGGAGCGTGCGCAGGGTTTCCATAAACACAATCCTAGCTTGGGTTGACACGGTTTCAAGGGGTTTTGAAAGAGCGCGGATCGTATGCCATTGTGTTTGGCGAGTCAATCACGAGTACGGGGCCGCGGGCAAGCCCCAAGCCGGAGGTGCACAAGGGTGGCCTTGGGCTTTGCGGGCAAGCAATGCTTGGTCCGGCAAGGAATTTGCCTGAGGCAAGCGAAGAGGATTGCGGTTTTCAGGCCTTTGGGCTAAAGGTCTTGACCTGTGTCCGCCGCATCGGGGGAGACACTCGGCAGGGCAAGGGCCGATCCGGTTTCAAGCCCCGCGCAGATCGATACTACACACTGCGGAGGAAAGCATGGACGACGTTAAGAACAAAGTGAAAGGCATTATTGTTGAGCAACTCGGCGTGCCCGAAGACGAAGTCAAGGAAGACGCCTCTTTTGTCGAAGATCTGGGTGCCGATTCCCTGGACCTGACCGAGCTGGTCATGGCCATGGAAGAAGAATTCGGCGTGGAAATTGATGACGACGACGCCCAGAAGATGATGAAGGTCAAGGACGTCTACGACTATATCGCTTCCAAGGCCTAACCGCCTTGCTAGTGGGCGGGAACGGCCATTGCGGCTGTAAGCGCCCAGTTTCCACAACGCTTTGTTCAGTCTTGGCCGGGGCCGGGGAAGAACAAAGTTTTGTGCTGCACAAAATCAGCGGCCGCTTTCCCCTTGCGGGAAAGCGGCCGCTGTAATTTTCATGAAGCAGGGCGGTGTTGGATCAGCCGAATTGGGTTTTCGTGAGGATTTCAAAGGCCTCCACATAGCGCTTGCCGGTTTGGGCCACGATTTCCGGGGGCAGGGCAGGCGGCGGGGGCTGCTTGTTCCAGTCCAGGGTCGAGAGGTAGTCGCGTAAATATTGCTTGTCAAAACTGGGTTGGGACTTGCCCGGCGTATAGCCCTGCATGGGCCAGAAACGCGAGGAGTCCGGGGTCAGCACCTCGTCGATAAGGACAAGTTCCCCGCCGATAAGACCGAATTCAAACTTGGTGTCCGCGATGATGATCCCGCGCTGTTCCGCGTATTCCCGGCCTGCGGTGAACAGACGGAGGGACAACTCTTCCACCTGGGCCAGCAGGTTTTCGCCGAGCATGGTTTTGGCGGTGTCCAGGGTGATGTTCTCGTCGTGTTCGCCCAACTCGGCCTTGGTCGAGGGCGTGAACAGGGGCGTGGCCAGTTTTTCCGATTCCTGGAGGCCCTTGGGCAATTCATGCCCGCACACCAGACCCGTGCCCAAATAATCCTTCCAGCCCGATCCCGTGATGTGGCCGCGCACAATGCACTCAATGGGCAGGGGTTTGGCCTGCTTGACAATGACCGAGCGGCCCTCCAGCTGTGAGGCGTACGGGGCCAAGCCCTTGGGGAATTTGGCCACGTCGCTCTCCACCAAGTGGTTGGGAGTCATCTTTCTGAAATGCTCCATCCAGAACAGGGTCACCTGGTTGAGGACCACCCCTTTGAAAGGAATGGGCTCGGCCATGATCACGTCAAAGGCGGACATGCGGTCCGTGGTCACGATGAGGAGTTCGTCGTCGGACAGCTCGTAGATGTCGCGCACCTTGCCCCGCTGCAGGAGCGGGTATTCTTTGATATCCGTTTGGGTCACGATTTCCATGGTCTCTCCTTGGCTTGAAGGCGGTCCTTGCAAGCCTGGGAAATATTATTGTTTGCGGCTCTCCACTGACCGGGCATGGGCTTCCAGCTCTTCGAGCCGGGCCAGCCGGGCAATGGCGTCCGCGTGATTGGCGATGAATGCCGGGCTGGCCGCGATCAGGCTCGAGGCCTTGCAAAAGTCGTCCACGCCCAGGGCCGAGGAAAAGCGGGCCGTGCCCATGGTGGGCAAGACGTGGTTGGGTCCGGCAAAGTAGTCGCCCACGGGTTCGGGCGAATTGCCACCCATGAAGATGGCCCCGGCGTGGCGGACCTTGCCCACCATGGCCCAGGGGTCTTCCACCAGCAGTTCCAGGTGTTCCGGAGCAACCAAATTGAGCAGGCCGATGCCCGTGTCCAAGGAGTCCACCGTGATCACGGCTCCCCAATCCTTAAGGGATTGTTCGGCCATTTCACTGCGCGGCAAATCCGCGACTTG
>QZKZ01000121.1 GCA_004796465.1 Desulfovibrio sp. | reverse complement strand
CGGGCCGAAGACGCGGCCGAGCAGGAAGAGGAATCCCAAAACCAAGATCCGCAATCCACCGATCAGGCGGTCGTGGAAGAGACCCCGGCCCCAGGGCCGGAAACCCCTGCGTTCTCCATGAGCGAGACGCCCGAGGCCGTAGTCACGGACAAGAAGGACAAGAAGAAAAAGAAGAAAAAAGAAAAGGTGAAGCCCGCTGATGTCGTGGTGGTGCGGCTGAAACTTTCTTTTTTTAATATCCTCAGCCTGACCTTTCAATTCGTTCTGGCCCTGATCCTGGTGCTGGTGTTTATTGCCGCGGCTGTGGGTACAGGCTTGTATTTCCTCAAGGATATCGTGGACGAAGGCATTCTTCAGCAGTTCCAGTAGCGCGTTATGGCCAGACGACCCTCCACGGATCATTTCATCAAGAAAAAGGTCGAAGTCGAGGACGCGGACAAAAGCGCGACCTTTGGCGGCGCTCCCAAGCGAAGGGGTGCGCCCTTTGATCCGAACACGGAAAACCTGTTCCTGCTCGGCTTGGCGGGTAGTGGCCGCCAAGCCCTTGGCCAGGCCTTGGCCGGGAAGTTCGGCATGCAATATCTTGATTTGCGGGGCCTGGACAGCAATGTGGACCAGAAAGACGTGGAAAACGTCCTCCAGTCCACGGGTTGGGTCGTGGCCTTGGGGCGGCCGGTTTTGGCCGATCCGGCAGTGGCCGAGGTTGTGCCCGAATCTCGGGCGTATTACCTGATTGCCGACGTGCCCTTGCTTTTGGAGCGGACAGGCGGGGGCAATCCGGAGCGAGAATCCTTGGCTGCCGAACTCAACGAACTGGAGCCCCTGGCCATGAGCTTGGCCCGGCATACCCTGCGGGCGGAAAAGCCGGTGCAGGAGTTGCTTGAAGACATGGAAATGTCTTTGTCCCTGCCCTTGGGAATTTAGAGAATAACACCCCGCTTTTTTTTTCTCCTTTTTTTCTTGACAATCCCTACTGAAGTAGAGTGGAATAAGTTTGCAGGGGAGTTGACAGACGCTCCAACGCCATGACCCACTATGCGGGAAAGGGCGGTTTGCGGCATTTCGCTCGGTATCCGGTGAAGCCCGCAAGGGGCGTCCCTGACGCGGAAAACCATGGGAGCAGCAGCAGAATGAAGTTGTCGACACGAAGCAGGTATGGAACGCGGATGGTTTTGGACATCGCCATGCATGAAACCGACGGGCCCGTGCGCATCAGCGATATTTCTTCGCGCCAGGGCATTTCAGTCAAGTATCTGGAAAAGCTCATCCGGCCCTTGAAACAGGCCGGGTATGTGACCAGCAAGCGCGGCCCCAGAGGCGGGCACAGGTTGTCGCGCTCGGCCAAGGACATCACCGTGGGCGAGGTGGTCCGCTTGTTGGAAGGAGAGCTGATCCTCACGGAATGCGCCATGGACCCTTCGGTCTGCACCATTGCCCAGGACTGCCTGACCCGCCGGGTATGGAAAGAGGCCAGCGACGCCATGTACGAGCGGCTTGATTCCATCACCTTTTCCGACTTGCTCAAGGAAGCGGCCCGCTCCGGCATTCGCGTGGAAGAGTGCATCCCCGCCAAGCTCAAGCCCGGTGTGAAAAAGGGCAAACGTAAGAAGGTCTAGCCCAAAAGGGCCTGAGAAAAGGGAATCTAGGTTCCTTGGGCCTTGCGGGACAGGATGAGCGTGAAGTAACCGGGGCGTTCAGTGATTTCGGTCATATCCCGGCTGATCCGTTGCTGGGGATGGCCGCAGTTTTCCACGACAATGGCGTCCCTGCTGAAGCCTGTTTGGTCCAGGGCGCTTCGGATTTCCTCGAATTGTTTGTAGGCCTTGAGCACCACGAGCGAGTCCGCGTATTCAGCGGCTTTTTTCACGTGATCCCCGCCCTTGGCGCCGGAAACAACGGCCAAGTGCTCTTCCTCTTCGGCCAAGACAAAGCCGGAGGCAGCAGCTGACGCGGCAAAGGCCGTGACGCCGGGCACGATCTCCACTGGTGCGTTGGGATCTATGGTGGCCAGGGTTTTTTTCAGATAACCAAAGGTGGAATAGGTCATGGGGTCGCCCAGGGTAAGAAACGCCACGTTCAAGCCCTGGCGCAGGTCCGTGAGAATGGTTCGCGCGTTGTCCTCCCACGCCTGGGTAAGGGCTTCCTTGTCCCGGGTCATGGGAAAAGGCAGCAAGGACACTTCCACCCCGTCCTTGAGATGGGGCTCGGCAATGGCATGGGAACTGGAGTGGGCGTTTTTGCTGGAGCGGGCCGCATAGATGCGGTCCACTTGGCCCAGGATGCGAACCGCTTTGAGCGTCAGCAGTTCCGGATCGCCCGGTCCTGCTCCGATTCCATACAATGTTCCGTAATTCATGGTATATCCTTGCCCTGAGCCGTGCTCAGGGAAAACAGTTGGGGTGAAGGAATGCGGCCAGTTCCGCCACGGCCCGGGCCAGCCTTGGTCCGGGCCTGGAGAACATGGCCTCGTCGACAAGCAGGGCCCTCCCGCTTTGGGTCGCGCTCAGGGCAGCGTACAAGGGGCGTTCGGCCAGGGGCGCAGGGTTGGGGTTCATGGGCCCGACCTGGATGATGTAGACCTCGGGATCGAGTCCCACCAAGGCCTCCTCGCCGAGATGTACCAGCCTTTCCGGCGCCGTGACGCAGTTGATCCCTCCCGCCAGCCGGATCACGTCCGTGACGATGGACTCTTGCCCGGCAGCCAGCAGCTCGGGAGAACGCACTTCGAAAAAGACCGTGGGTTTTTCATTCTGGGGAATGTTTCCCACGGCCAGGGTCACGGCCTGAATGTCCGATTGCATCCCCGCGATCAGGGCTTGCGCGTCCGACTCGCGCCCGGTGAGGGTGCCGAGCCTTGCAGTGACCGAATACAACGCCTCGATGGTCGCGGGATGGAACACAGCGGTCGGAATGCCGTGGTTCTGCAACTGATCCACTGTGGCCAAGGCTTGGCTCCTGCCGCCGTAGTGGATCGCCAGGTCGGGCTGTGCCGCCACAATGAGTTCCAAATTAGGCCGCATGTGCGTGCCCACGGCAGGAGCATGTTCCGCCAGGCTGTCTGAGGCGGTTCGCGCTGCAATATGGTCTTCCAGTCCCATGGCCGCGAGGATTTCACTGAACGCCGGGTACAGCACGGCAATCCGCCGGGCCGGTCCATCAAGCACCACCTCGCGGCCCAGGTCGTCCACAATGGAGACTGTGGGATCAGCAAGAGCCGGGCTCGTTGCCGTTCCCAGCAGTATCGCCGCGAGGGTCACCAGCAATGGAACCAGGGCCGGGGACCGGCAGGGCTTGCGGCGCTCCGGCCAGGGGGTGCGGGATGACCGCGAGTTCCGTGTCAAAAACCGAGGCAAGGGTCTGGGCATTGAAGACGTCCTTTGTCAGTCCCTGGACCGCGATGCGGCCCTGTTGCAAAAAGACCAGCCGATCGCAATACAAAGCGGCCAAGTTCAGATCGTGCATGGCCAGGAGCGCGGCTGCGCCGTCACGGCACAAGTCGCGCACCAGGTCGAGCACACGGGTGGAGCCACAGGGGTCAAGGCTGCTCGTGGGTTCGTCCAGGAGCAGGACGCGAGGTTCTTGAGCCAAGACCCGGGCCAGAAAGACGCGGGCCCGTTCTCCACCGGATGTTTCCGTAAGGGTCCGTTCGGCCAGATGGCGGCAGCCCGTGCGTTCCATGGCCTCCAATGCTACACGTTGGTCGTGCTTGCCGTAGCCCCCGAGCAGGCCCAAATGGGGATACCTTCCCAAAAGCACCATGCTGAAGCAGGACAGGCCAAATCCGAGTTCAGGGTTTTGGGGCATGACCGCTGCTATTTTGGCCCGCGCCTTGGCGGTAAGTCCGGCGCTTGGTGTGCCGTTTAAAGTCAGTTCTCCACCCCGGGGCGGGAAGGCCCCGGACAAGGTGCGCAGCAAGGTGGACTTTCCGCTGCCGTTGACTCCACACACGCCCACCATCTCGCCTGGTTCAAGCGCTAGGTCCACGCCGCGTAGAACAACGCGTTTGGCGTAGCCGCAGCTCATGCCGCGCGCCGATATAAGAGGCGCGGTCATGGCGTGGTTCCTTTTGAGCGTCGTACCAGCAGTACGCCAAAGACCGGGCCGCCAATCAGGGCCGTGACCACGCCCACGGGCAGTTCGCGTCCCTGGTCCAGGATGGTCCGGGCCGCGCAATCCGACCACAGCAGGGCGATGCCGCCGACCAGGGAAGAAAAGGCCAGCAAGGGCCGGTGCCCAACCCCAATGACCAACCGCACCACATGGGGGGCGACCAGGCCAACGAATCCGATGATTCCGGACACAGACACCGCGGCAGCGGTAAGCAAGCTCGCGGAGATGAGCAATACGGCCCGCGCCTGGCCGGTGTTCACGCCCATGGCCCGCGCCTGGACCTCGCCCAGTGCCAGCAGATCCAGTTCCCTGGATTTGAGGGCCGCACCCAGCACGCCGATGCCGAGAAAGGGCGCGAACAGGCCCACATGCGACCAATCCCGCCCCTGGAATCCGCCCATGAGCCAAAACACGATGGCGGACAGGGAGTCCTCGTCCAGGGATTTGAGCAGGGAGATCAGGGCCGCCAGGAAGGTGGACACGATAATACCCCCCAGGATCAGGCTGTCGCG
>QZKZ01000056.1 GCA_004796465.1 Desulfovibrio sp. | reverse complement strand
CTGTGGGGCTGGTCCATATGGTTGCGTGAATGGGGCCGGTCAACTCTCGGTCTTGGGCTTCTTTTTCCTGCGGCGGCGGCGCGAGCGGCCGGATCGCCTGCTCTTGGGTTTGGGCTTGCCGGCCTCGTCACCATCGGCCTTCACAGGCTCCTTGCCCCCTTCCCCGGCATCGGTTGCCGGTCCGGTTTGGGCCGGGCCTGAATCCTCGGCATCGTCCTTGTAGTATTCGGACATGCGCTTGATGTCGAAGGTGGGCACGTCGTTTTCCGGAGCTGGCGCAGCGGCCAGATCCGTGCGGGGCTGCTCGCCGCCATTGGTGGACAAGGCTTGGGAAGCAGGAGCCTGAGTCTCTTGGCGATCGTTGGGCCGTGAGTCCTGGCCGCGCTGGTCAGGCTTGGACTTGGGCCGGAAATCTTTTTTGGCCTGCTGCCCGTCGCCACGGCCCTTGCCCCGTCCTCGGGAACGTCCGCGCCCCCTGGACTTGCCGCTCTTTTCCGAGGGTTTGTCTCCTGATTCGGGCGAAGCTTCAGTTTGCGTATCAGCGTCACCGCGCTGCTCAGGCTTGGGCTTGGCCCGCTTTGCAGAGCGGTCGGAAGGGACGGAATCTGTCCGGGAGTCCGGTTCTGCCTCGTCCAGGCCATTGCGTGCTTCATCCCGGTTCTTGGCGGTGCGGTCCTTGTCCGAACGTTTGCCGCCATCACGGGATTCCTCGTCGCGGCCGCCTTTCCTGCCGGACTTGGAACGGGACCGCTGCTGCCCTTGGTCCCTGGAGGGATCGTAGCGCCGGGGCTCCATGGCCTCCCATTCCTCCAGTTCCACTTCCCGCTCTTCCCCGCCTTCCATGTACAGGGTCAAGGACTTGCGGAACAGGTTGGCCCTCACCACCTTGGCCGGACCTTCCCGGGTCTGGTACTTCTTGCCCACCTTGGGGCATTCCCTGCGGAACTGCTCGTACATGTCCTGCTCGTAGCTCAAACAGCACAACAACCTTCCGCAGATCCCAGAGATTTTGGTGGGGTTGAGAAAAAGATTCTGCTCCTTGGCCATCTTGATGGTCACGGGAGCGAACTTGCGCAGGAAGCGGCGGCAACAGCAGACCTGGCCGCAGTTACCTACGGCGCCGATCATCTGGGTCTCGTGGCGCACACCGATTTGGCGCAATTCAATGCGGGTGCGGTAGGCCTTGACCAAGTCCTTGACCAGCTCGCGAAAATCAATGCGGTTGGGCGCGGTGAAATAAAAGATGATCTTGCTGCGGTCGAAAAAGACCTCCACGTCCACCAGCTTCATCTCCAGCTTGTGTTCCTGGATACAGGCGCGGCAGTGGTCAAAGGCTTCCTTGGCCAGGTCCTCGTTTTCCTCGATCTTGCCCCCGTCGTCATCCGTGGCCAGGCGATAAATGGACTTCAGCTCTTCCTCGGCCAAGTGCTCGGGAACCGAATCCCGAATGAGCACCACTTGGCCCAAACTCATGCCCTGGTCCGTATTGACGATAACCTTATCGCCATCGCTGACAACAAAGGCGCCTGAATCGAAGTAATATATCTGTCCGTAATCACGGAATTTCAATCCCAATATACTCATAATCTCCTTAACTCCATACGGCTGCTCGCGCCGGAATACTGCATTTTCGCCGGGACATCAATTTTCCGGACACAGCGTTCCTGTCCAGCGCGGCTCCAAAAACAGACAATAAAGGAAATACCTGCTCCCGCCAACCCGGCTTGTGCCAATCAAACGTATCCTCATCCTGGCCTTGCCAAGACCTTGGGTGCCCGGCTAGAAAACACGGGTCGTATCCAACCTCCGGCGAAATGCCGGGACATTCTGCAAGGAGTTCCCATGATCAGCCGCGACCAAGCCCTTGACCTGCTCAAGGCGCAAAATCCCGACACCAACTTGCTTTACCATGGCTTGGCCTCGGAGGCCGTGATGCGCGGCCTTGCCGCACATTTCAACGCGGATCAGGACCTTTGGGCCATGACCGGGCTGCTCCACGACGTGGACTTTCCCATGACCCAGGACAACATGGCCGAGCACGGAATCAAGGCCATGGAGCTTATCGGCCCGGGCTTGCCCGAGGAAGGGCTATACGCCATCCGCGCCCACAACACCGAGGGCACGGGCGTGGAGCCCAAATCCACTTTGGATTACGCCTTGCGGGCCGGAGAGTCGGTCACAGGCTTGATCGCGGCCAACGCCCTGGTGCGGCCCGGCGGCATGGAAGGCATGAAGCCCAAGAGCCTGAAAAAAAAGATGAAGGAAAAGGCCTTTGCCGCGGCCGTGGACCGGGACCGCATCCGCGAATGCGAAAAGATCGACTTGGAGTTGGGCGAGTTTTTTCAAATTGCCATTGATTCCATGGCGTCCGTGGCGGACCAGATAGGCTTGGCATAACCTGCTTTGTCCCTTGACCGGCTTCACGCTCTGTGACAGGAATGTCGCGGATTCCACATCCAATGCCCTGGCCTTGAGCCCATGAGCGTGGTAGGGGGGAGTTCGGCCCCTCAGCATCCGTCATGACCCTAACTCGTCGCCCGGAGGATCCCATGACGACGAAGAAAAACGACACACCCCCGGTCCTGGACATCGACACCAGTATTTCTGTGCTTGGACCGGCCAAGATCCCCTCGAAGCTTCCTTTTTGCCGCCCCAGGGAAGACGGGGAGACCATCCGCCTCAATGTGACCGAGGACCAGAGCAGCTTATTGGAAGGCGAGTCCATGTACTCGGACTTCCATGTGGCCGGGCCGCGCAAGAACCTGTATTTCGACCCTTCCAAGACCAAATGCGCCATCGTCACCTGCGGCGGCCTGTGTCCGGGCATCAACGACGTGATCCGGGCCATAGTCATGGAGGCGCACCACAACTACCAGGTCTCGGCGACCCTGGGCATCCGCTTTGGCCTGGAAGGTTTTATTCCTTCGTATGGTCACGACGTGAAAGAACTGACCCCGGACACCGTGTCCAGTTGCCACCAGTTCGGCGGGACCATCCTCGGTTCCTCGCGCGGCCCCCAGTCCGCCGAAGAGATCGTGGACGCCCTGGAACGCATGAATATATCCGTGCTGTTCATGATCGGCGGCGACGGCACCATGCACGCCGCGCAGATCATTGTGGCCGAGATCGCCAAGCGCAAAGTCAAAATCGCGGTCGTGGGTATCCCCAAGACCATTGACAACGACATCAGCTTCATCACCAAGTCGTTTGGGTTCGACACGGCCGTGGAAAAGGCCACGGAAGCCATCATGTGCGCCCATACCGAAGCCACCTGCGCGGTCAACGGTATCGGCATGGTCAAACTCATGGGCCGGGAGTCCGGATTCATCGCGGCCCAGGCCACCCTGGCCCTTAAAGAAGTCAATTTCGTGCTCGTGCCTGAGACCCCCTTTGAGCTCAAAGGGGAAAACGGCCTGCTCAATATGCTGCACAAACGCCTTGCCTCGCGTAACCACGCCGTGATCGTGGTCGCCGAGGGCGCGGGCCAACACCTGCTCTCCATCACTGGAGAAAAGGACGCCTCGGGCAACCCGGTCCTGGGCGATATTTGCGGCATACTCACCAAGGAGATCAAAGGGCACTTCAAAGAACAGGGCGTACCCGTGACCCTAAAGTTCATCGATCCCAGCTACATCATCCGCTCGGTGCCGCCCAACGCCAATGACCGCGTGTACTGCGGTTTCTTGGGCCAGCATGCCGTGCATGCGGCCATGGCCGGAAAAACCGGCATGGTCATCACCAATCTCCAGGACCGATACGTGCATTTGCCCCTGTCACTGGTCACCCAGGAACGCAGGAAGCTGAACACCGATTCGGACTACTGGCGTTCGGTGCTGGAATCCACGGGCCAGAATCTCAGCCTGGGCAAGTTCGGCACCCAAGCCGACCCCTGCTCCAGCAAGTAGCCTTGCTTCAAGAGACGACTTTCGCGGCCCGCTGCTTTATGCATGCGGGCCGCATTGCTTCAAGGAGACAGTCATGAAAGCAGCCCAAGGCGAACTCGGAAGAATATTTGTCCTGCGTTTGGAAGACGGCGATCTACTCCCCCAGTGCGTGGAAGAGTTCGCCAGGGACAACAACGTGGAGGCCGGGGTCTGCGCCCTGGTCGGCGGCATCGGTTCGGGCAAGATGGTGGTCGGTCCCGAGGACGGCGACGCCGAGCCCATCACGCCCATGCTGCACGCCATTACCGGAGTGGCCGAGGCCGCAGCCGTGGGTACCCTGTTTCCCAACGAGCGGGGTGAGCCAGTGCTGCACATGCACGCTGCCTTGGGCCGCGAGGGCGCAACCGCCACGGGCTGCATCCGCCCGGGCATTGAGGTCTGGAAAATCGCGGAGCTGGTGCTCATCGAGATAAAGGGCACGGGCATGGCCCGCCGCTTGGACCCCAACCTCAATGCGGTGGTGCTCAGCGCGGAGTAGGAGAATATTTGGGGCTCCGCCCCAAACCCCGGCAGGGGCGCCGCCCCTGCACCCCGCAAGGGGGGAGCACCCCCTTGACCCTTTATGGATGGAGATATGGTCCATTCTCGACAAGCTGTGTAAGGGTGTGGCAAGGCAACGTGTCATGGATAGTCATCAATTTCCGCCCTTGGGCTTGGTTGCCCAATCCCCTCCCGCGCCCGGCCTGCCCGACCCGGCCCTGGCCGTGGCCCGCGAATTGGGAAGACTGAGCCTCGGCCCTCGGGTCAAGCCGGGCCAAAGCGTGGCTATTACCGCAGGCAGCCGGGCCATCGCCCAGATCCCCAGCATTCTCGCGGTTATTGTCGCGGAAATGAAAAAGCTTCGCGCCGAGCCCTGTATCTTTCCCGCCATGGGGTCCCACGGCGGGGCCACGGCCCAGGGGCAGACCGAGCTGCTGGCGTCCCTGGGCATTACTGAAGAGAGCGTAGGCGCGCCCATCGAAGCCTCCATGGACACCATCCAACTCGGGGAAACCAATGAAGGTATCCCGGTGCATGTGTCCCAATGCGCGGCCCAAGCCGACCACATCGTGGTGGTCAACAGGGTCAAGCCCCATACCAAGTTCAAGGGTGAGATCGAGAGCGGGCTCATGAAAATGCTGGCCGTGGGCATGGGCTTGCACCAAGGCGCGGCTGCCTTGCACGCCCTGGCCCCAAGCCTGGGCATGGAGACCGTGATCCGCTCCCCTGCCCGGCTGGCTCTGAAACAGCTGCCCGTCCTGTTCGGCCTGGGCATTGTGGAGACCGCGAACCATCAGGTGCACAGCGTCAAGGCGCTCCTGTCCAAGCAGCTCGAAGCCGGAGAACAGAAGTTGTTGGTCCTGGCCAAGGAACTCGCCCCTAAACTGCCCTTTCCCGACATCGACCTGCTCATCGTGGACGAGATCGGCAAGAATTTCAGCGGCACGGGCATGGACCCCAATGTCACGGGGCGCAACCGCGACCTGCTCGGCGAGTTCACTACCGGCCAGACCACCCGCCGCATCCTGGTGCGCGACTTGAGTCCGGCAAGCAAGGGCAATGGCCTGGGTATCGGCCTGGCCGACTTCAGCACGGACCGGGCCGTGGCCGCCATGGATTATCAAAAGACCCTGACCAACGCCCTTACGGCCATGAGTCCGGAAAAGGCCGCCATCCCTCCCCATTTCTCCTCGGACCAAGAAGCGGTCCTGGCTGCCCTCAACTCCCTGGGCCGCTGGTCGCCGGATACGACAAAGTTGGTGCGCATCCCCAACACCCTGCACATCCAGCAAGCCATGGTTTCCCCTGCCCTGCTGCGGGAACTGCCGGGAAATCTGCGCGTTGTGGCCGAGCCGTCTCCCATGGTATTCACCGAGAAGGGAAATCTCCTGGATTTTCCCGGCAAGGAAGACTAAACAGGAACGAGCATAGACCAACCAAAACCATGGAGTTCACGCCATGAAACGTCCCGTAAAGATTACCCTGTGGATCCTGGCCTGCCTGATTCTGCTCGTGGTCGGGGTGGTGGCGTACCTCTACATGAACCTCAACAGCCTGGTGAAAAAGGGCGTGGAAACCTATGG
>QZKZ01000419.1 GCA_004796465.1 Desulfovibrio sp. | reverse complement strand
TTAGTATTCTTTACCCACTTGGACATGAAACTCACTTCTTCCTCACCATACTCAATGTTTTCTTTAAACTTGACTGCTGAAGTCAATGTGTATACATACACACCATGAGTAGCAGGGAGGTCATCCGCCGCCTCCAGGCGGCTGGATGGCGGCACGCCCGTACGCGCGGCTCGCACTGGGTGTTCCAGCACGATGAGGTGCCGGGACGCGTTGTGGTGCCCCACCCCAAGCGGGACATACCCATCGGCACCCTCCGCGCCATCGAACGCGCGTCCGGTGTCGCCCTGCGCTAGGAGGAAACCATGGCTACCTACATCGCCCTCATCCACAAAGATTCTGACAGCGACTTCGGCGTGAGCTTCCCGGACTTGCCTGGATGCATCACTGCCGGACGAAGCTTGGACGAAGCCAAGGACTTTGCGGCCGAGGCTCTTGCCGCTTGGGTCGAGGACGCTGTAGAGGCCGGTGAATCCTTGCCTGACCCTTCCTCCCTGGAACGTATTCTTGAGCATGAGGACAGTTCGGATGCTTTAGCCGTGCTCGTGGTGCCGGCGCCTGAAGTCCGCTCGCGTACTGTGCGTATCAATCTTACGGTACCTGAACACGAACTCATAGCCATTGACCAGGCAGCACAGGAGGCGGGAATGAACCGCTCGGCCTTCATGGTCCGGGCATCGCTTAAAAACGCTCACGAAAAGGCCTAGCCGACCTCTCCAATATGTTGCTCAACTACCTCATAGTGACGCACCACCAAATCCGGCACAATCTCATACTTGTCATCCTCGGGATAGAGCTTGGCCTTGCCGATGGCCTTGCCTGCAAAGGCTTCGATTGATTCGAGGCTTTCCCAGAAGGTGATCAGGGTGACTTCGCTGCCCTGTTCCACTTCCCGCACGAACACCTGCGCCCCGCGATAGCCGGGCAAAACCGAAGATTCGGCAATGCCGGTCTCCCGCAAATACCTGAGAAAAGGTTCGGTCTGGTGTTTGGGACACCTGCACTTCCATTCACGCGCAATCATTAACCTCTCCTTTTCTCCTCACCCCCACTCCCCGGCAAAAAGAAACCCCCCAAGCAAAAGTTTTTGGAGGGGGGGAGTTTGAGGGGGGGGAACCCTTTTTTAGAGGCTCTTAGGCTCGAAGAGCTTTAGAGCCTCTTATGCAGCCCTCGCTGTGCAAAAGGTTCCCCCCCTCAATAACTTTCGTTCACTTCTTAGCTTCCCATTTGCCCCAGGTGTTGCCGCAGGCCGTGCATTGCCATTTGGGGCTTTGCGGGCCGATGGGGCAGCCGCCCAGGAGGATTTTTCCTTCCTTGGCCAGTTCGACGCCTTCTTGGTTGGGTTGTCCGTAGTGGACTTCGAGGCCGGTGGCCTTGCCGCAGAAGGGGCAGGGCTGGGGCATGGGCGGGCGGTATTGTTTGGATGTCATGGGGGCCTCGTTTCTTTTGGCGCGGGTTGGGAACCAGGGGCTTGTCATATTGTAGGGCAGGTGTGGGACCGGGTCAACGGCTGTACTTGCCATCTCTTGTGCAACTGTGCCTTTTCCGGGCCAGGGGTTTGGGGTAGGAGGTATGTTTGGCGCGGCGGAAGTATAGCTGTGTCGTGGGGAATGGCATGAATCGAGTATATTGGCTGGTTGTGCAGATGAACAGCCGGCCCGTGGTCTGCATGTTGTCGGGCGGCGGGTTGGGTCTTGTGTTGGGTACCGTGGTGCAGTGGCCGTGGTTGGATTGGCTTGTGCCGGTGTGCTTGTTCATGATGCTGTTTCCGGCCATGATGCAGATGGACCCGGCAGCGCTGAAACGAATCACGGACAAGCCGTTGCCGTTTCTGGCTGCGCTGCTGACAAACATGGTCCTGGCCCCGCTGATTATCTGGGGGTTGACGTCCCTGGCCCCATCCCATGTGGACACGGCTGTGCTGCAGGGCTTGACGCTTTTTGGCTTGATCCCGTGCGGGTCCATGATTCCGGCGTTCACGATCATGAGCCGGGGCAACGTGACGTTGGTCACGGCGATCATGGCCGCGTCCATGCTGCTCGGTGTGGTGGCCGTGCCCATGTGGTCCGGGCTGATCCTGGGCAGCGACGTGGGTGCGCCCATGATTCTGCTCAAACAGATGTTGGTGGTGATCGTGGTGCCGTTTGTGCTGGCCCAAGTGCTCAAACGGTACTTGGCCAAGTTGCGCAAGGAGCGCGCCGAGGCCATTCGCACGGGAATTTCGCTCATGCCGGGAATTGGCTTGTTTTGGATCGGCTTTATCATGTTCCTGCGCAACGGGAACATGGTGATTCAAGCGCCGGAGCTGCTCCTGTGGGTGGGAGCGCCCGCGATTACCCATCTCATGCTGCTGCTGGGGCTGGCCTTGGGCATGTCCTGGCTGCTGCGGCTGAGCCGCGAAGACAACGTGGCGTACATGTTTGCCTGCACCACGCGCAACATTGCGGCGTCCATGGCCTTGGCGGCCGCAACGTTCGGAGAATTGACCACGCTGATCGTGGTGATGACCGGGCCCTTCGTGCAGATGCCCTTTGTGATCACCCAACTCAACGTGCAGAAACGACGGGCGGACAAGGCCAAGGAGGCTTTGGACGCGGAGCCGGAGATACAAACAGCGCCTTGAGCCTCGATAAACTGATATACAAATGAACAAGGCCGGGCAGATGCCCGGCCTTGTTCATTTGTGTCTTAAGTAAGGGAAAAGCGAAAAAGCTATCATCCTCTGATCACCTGGCGAGCCCTGTCCATCTGGCTTGGGCCCAGGTCAGGGGGCACTGCCTCCCGGCCTTTGGCCTTGAACACAGCAAACCGGGCGCATTCGCTGTTGTCGCCCCGGCAATACCGATCCTTGAGCAGCTCCGCAGCCTTGGGCATCTGTGCCATTTTATCGTTGAAAAAGATGCACTTGGCGATGAGTTCACAGTCAGCCATGATTCCCTCCTTGAAAAGGGGCTTTTGTGGTTCTGTAGCAATTTGCCGGATCTGTTTCAAGGAGCTGCTGTGTTTTTCGCTGGTATTCTGCTGGTCGTGTATACCTAACAAGGGCCGCACCTCGGGGACGCGGCCCTTGTTTTGTTATAGCGCCGTGGAGCCGGTTTCGCCGGTGCGGATGCGCACCACCTCCTCCACGGGAGAGACGAATATCTTGCCGTCGCCGATCTGGCCGGTCTTGGCCGCGGGCACCACGGCTTCCACCACACCGGCCACTTGCTCGTCGTCAACCACGACCTCAATTTTGATCTTGGCCACAAAGTCGACCTGGTATTCAGCGCCGCGATACACTTCCTTGTGCCCGCGCTGACGGCCGAACCCCTTGACCTCGGTCACGGTCATGCCCTTGATGCCCATTTCCGTGAGAGCCTGCTTGACCTCGTCCAGCTTAAAGGTGCGGGTGATGATTTCGATCTTTTTCATGGGATTCTCCTCCGCGCTCAGCTCTGGTAGGCGCTTTCGTTGTGTTCGGCGGTGTCCATGCCCACTTGCTCGGCGTGATCGCTCAAACGCAAGGGCGAGACCAGGTTGATCAGCTTGAGCAGGATAAAACTCACCACAAGAGTATACACCAAAACCACGCCCACACCCAAGGCCTGGGAGCCGAGAAAAGCCGCATTGCCCTGGAGAAGGCCGTCCGCGCCGCCGGGATTGACCGCAAGGGAGGCGAACACGCCGAGGCAGAGTGTGCCCAGCAGGCCGCCTACGC